>NZ_JAJDKA010000033.1:0-32103 GCF_020589945.1 Faecalibacillus sp. MSK20_93
ACTTTTTCGTTCTTTTATTAGTGCCTTAGCTTTTCACTAAGGAACGAGTCGCACAAAGATTCTGTCCGAAATTCATAAAAGCTCCTTTCTTTCCTGTAAGAGTTCTTAGGTTCCAAGATTGCCGCCGTTAAAGCACCACCTCCTTTGCAGCGGCGGCTTGCTGCTTCAGGATTTTTTCGTGTTTCTCCGTCAGCTTTGCATGGGTGATGATGTCATGGACAATCTGGGTGTGGTTCATCTTATCCAGACGGAGAGCCAGCTTTAACGTGGGGGCTACCTGATGGGAGAGCCAGTGCAGGGTACGTTCAAAGGAATAGGGTTCCGGTTTGGTTGTCAGTTTCAGGATTCCTCTGTGTTCTCCAATGAACCACGCCCATTCCTCATTGATACGCCAGTCAGAACGGGGCTTCGTATCGTCCCTATCCACGAACCGGACATAACGGTTGATGATTTGAAAGGCTGTCCGTTCTGGATTGTCATGTTCTAACAGGTCACGGATGGCGTAAAAGGCACGCTCATTTTTCAGCCGGATTTCAAAACGGTTCTTTACCTCTGCGTCTTCAATGGGAATATCATGCTTTTTGTACTGCTCATAGTCTTTTTCGTAAATGCAGAAGTACACCTCACTTTGGAGGGAGCCGATATACAGGGTGTTCCCCATACATTCTTTTTCCTCACGCCGTACCAGTTCGCCGCTGCGGTAGCTTTTGAAGCTGCGGAAGACCGAGATACATTCCTCATTCCGGCACTTCTCTGTCAGATGGGGAATGTTCAGGATTCCCGTTTTGTCATTGATGGCGAGGTCAAGCCGCTTCATCACGCCGTCCTCCATGAGAACGTCCATGAAAAACTCATACCAGCTCCGTTCCTGTGCCAGCAGATAGCTTTCAAACTGGCGGCAGCCACGCCCTTTCAGTTCCAGCAGCACCCCTTTTTCCAGTTCCGGCGATACCAAAACGAAAATATCCC
This sequence comes from Faecalibacillus sp. MSK20_93, assembly GCF_020589945.1. Lineage (NCBI taxonomy): Bacteria > Bacillati > Bacillota > Erysipelotrichia > Erysipelotrichales > Coprobacillaceae > Faecalibacillus > Faecalibacillus sp. MSK20_93. The sequence continues at coordinate 970 of NZ_JAJDKA010000033.1, forward strand.
CAAGATAGTAATGTTCTGTGTAAGAGTAGAAGCCGTAGTCTTCATGGATAAAGTAGGGAAGCCTTAGCCGAAGCACGTCTTCCACGATATGCTTCACATCCGTAGTGGGAAAACGAATCCGCACATAATCAAAGAGCATTTCAAGGGGAGTGTCTGGATTGAAGCGTTCCAGAGCTTCCGTGATGGCTTCCTGTAATGCTTCGGACGGGTGAGCCTTGCCCGTTTCAATATCGCTCAGGTACGGACGTGTGATTCCGGCAGCTAACGCAAGTTTCTGTTGTGAGATACCATAAATTTCCCGTTTTTCTTTGATGTCCCGTACCCATGTTTCTTCATTCAGTGAAAATCCCTCCTGTCTAAAAAAGCGTATGTCAACTTTCAGAGCCTTGTTGACACACGCCGGATATGGGGAAAATCCCTTGTGTACCGTGGGATTTTGCCCTGTTGTTTGGTTGTTGCCTGTCGATTTGTACCCCTCTGTTAGATACGAGGGGTTTATGCTGGCGTGCCTTGCGGCACACCAGCCACAGCAGGTCAGTCCGTTTCTGCGGCTTTCGCTTCGCACGCCGCCTGCACTCCCTGCCTGCTGTCTGTCAGTTTTTTTATTTCTTTGAGGAAATCGTGTCCTTTTGGGACAAGGGGCGTGTAAAACTCCGAGATAACGCTGGTTCCCACATCCACATAGCCACGCCCTTTTATCTGCTTGAGGAAGAAGTCCTTTGTGGTTTCCCCGAACATCATTCCATAACCCATTTCCGACATCCGCCCCAGAGCTACACGGAAATTAAACTGGTCACGGATTCCGTCCCCCAGATACTTTGCGTCCGGACGCTGGCAGGCGAGAATCAGGAAGAAACCAGCCTGCCGCCCAAGCATAACGATTTGCTTTAATTTGTTGAGGACAGCGGCGTTTTCCTTTGTGCCGAGCATTTCCATAAATGCTACATATTCATCAAAGATAAGGAAATTTGCAGGAAGCCCCAAGTAAGCGTAGTTTTCCCCTGTCCGGTAATTCTCCATGAGCTTCATGTCTTCGCTGCGTTTCATCATTTCTTCATAGAAACGGTCAATGCAGGCGAGCATATCTTCCTTTTTGTAGTACACATCCGGCATAACCGCCTGTAAATCCGCAAGGTCGGCGTTCTTCGGGTCTAACACGGACAGGACGGCGTTGGTGCGGAGCAGGGCTTCAATGAGGGTCAGGATAAAGTAGGTCTTTCCGCCGCCGGTTCCTCCGGCAATGAGCATATGGGGGAGCTTGTCATACTCCCACCAGACATTTTCCATGAGCCGGAGCCTGCCGTCCTTTGCCTGTACGTCCTCAATGGAGATACGGCCTCCAATGGTATCATAGAGCAGGGTGTACTCCACGTAGGAATCCTTTAATTCTTTATCCGTCAGCTCACAGTACAAGCCGCTTTCCAGCTTTTTCTCCAAGTTTAAGAGCTGTTCCTGATATTTACCCAAGGTGATTTCCACACGGATATGGAGCAAACCCTGTTTCATCCGGTAATAGATTTTTGGAAAGTAAGTGATGGTTTCCTTGGAACGGCTGGAAGACAAGTCCTTGAAAAAAGCGTCCTCCTTTCTCTGCTCCGATTCATACCACTTGTTTTCCAACACCATCCTTGCCAGCTTTTGGCGGTGGATGAGTTGCTTTACTTCATCCCTGCGGTATCGCCAGAACAGAAGAACTGCTGTAAGGCACACCAGCCCTGCCACGCCCATGCTGAATAACAGGTAAGGGATATTTATGTCCTGTGCTATCTGGGAGAGGGACACTTCCTGCCAGTTGGTTCCGGCAATCTGCCCTGTATGAAACAGCAGGACAACCAGCAGGAAGACAGGGAACAGGGCGGCAAGGGCAGTATGGAACACAAGGTCTTTATCCGTGGGGCGGATACGTTTTCCACGGGGAAAAAGCTGCTTCATGGGAACAATCCTCCTTTCGCTTTTCTCTTATTTAGCTGCTATTTTACAGGGGGAGCGTCTTTTTTCGGTGTCTGCGGATTCATGGCAGCCCCTTTTTTCAGGACAATATCCTCTGCTTTGATGTACCAGTCCACCTCTGCTCCCTGAAAGGTAGCCGTTGCCACGGTATCTGCCACTGGATTGATAAGTTCCACCTCTGCGTTGTAATCGAACTCCTTTAACGGCACGCTGGCAGGGATGGAAACCTGAATCATACGCCCCTGTCCTCTGGATTTTAAGTCATAGGTACGCTCCTTGATTTCTTCTGATACCGAGCCGTCTTCATTCTGGAGGTGAACCTCACGGCGGAGGGCAGAAAATTTCAATGCCCCGAATGTTGCTTCCTTGTCAATCACGATTCCGTTTGCTAATCTCATAGTCTGATGTCCTCCTTTTCCTTACGCTTTTACCATATCGTCAGCGTGCAAAATGTAGTTGGTAAAGCCCCTTGTGCCGATTTTATAGCCCTCTGCGGTGATACGGGGATTGACGAGCTTCACACGTTCCTCAAAGTCAAAATGTTTTTCTCCGGCTTCGGCAGGGAGGATAACCACAATATCATCCGCCCTCTGTACGTCTGAATAAAGGTTGAAGCTTCGGGAGAGTACCGCCATGCGTCCGTTGATTCTTCTCTGTTCTGTTTTGTCTTCTCCGGCAAACTCCAAGTTGCCGAATGTCTTTTCCATGTTGGGGATAACGAATTTTAATTCCATATAGATGTACCTGTCCTTTCTGAAATAATATAGTTGGTTCGATAGTTTCTGTTGATGTTCCATCCGACAGCGGAGGGGAACGATTCTTCTCTGTCATACGAGACCGCCTTTCTTATTCATGTATGGTTTCTGCTATTCCTGCCATGATGTAATCAGCACACGGCAGGGCGATTGCGTTTCCAAGTGCTTTGCACCGTGCATTATCGCTAATGGGCTGTCCTAAATTTCCATATGCTGTCCACCCATCCGGTAATCCCATCAAACGCTCACACTCTACGGGTGTCAAATTTCGGAGAACTCCGTCTTTTTCTTCTCCCTCATACCAGAATGAAATCATATTGACTGCTTTTGCCAACAGAGTTGGAAAAGGTTCATCTGGTCGTCCGAAACTTGTGAGGAAAGCAGACTGATTTCCTGATTTTGCGGCACTCCGCATACGCCGTTCCTGAAAGGGGCGGATGACGGGTATTTTCCCCCTTGTTTTATCAAGAGATATTCGACTGGCTCCGGCGGTGGGCAGCCCGTAGTCTGTGCAAGGCGGAGGAAGCGGGAACATATCGCGGGGCTTAAATAGTATTTCTGCGGAACGCTGTCCTCTAAAATCTGCCACAAGGAAGATTCTTTTTCTTCGCTGAACAAGCCGGGGCTTTCCCCAATACTGGGCATCCATGAGCCGCCAGCACAGGTCAGTCTTTCCCCCTCGCACCATACCGGCGTTAGCCCATCCTCCAGTAGGAGGCATTGAAATTTCGGTATCGGAAAATGATTGCAGCACGGCTCTAAAATCCATCCGGTCATTTGAAGAAAACGCTCCCATGACGTTTTCCCAAACAGCGATAACTGGATATAACCCATTTGTAGCACACCTCATTTCTTCTATAATTCTGATAGCCTGAAAAAACAGTCCTGATTTGCTTCCGGCCAGTCCCTCACGCTTTCCGATTTTAGAAAGGTTCTGGCAGGGCGAACCGAATGTAATAATGTGAACAGGAGAGATGTTTCCTCCGTGTATCTTTGTAATATCCCCTAAATGTTCCATGTCTGGGAAGTGGCGTTTGGTTATGGCTATCGGGGATTTTTCAATCTCGCTTGCCCAAACGGGAATAATTCCATTACGGGAAGCCGCAAGAGGGAACACGCCGATTCCGTCAAACAGGCTTCCTAATTTAAGGGCACACATAGACCGCCTTTCGTTTTGCTTTTTCATGTGTTGTTTCCATTTTTCTGCTCCTTTCCAGACAATAAAAAAACACCATCAATGGAAGTCCATTCAATGGCGTTTGCTGTTGTCTGCTCATTTCTCAAGGTAAAGCAGAAAGCCCAATAGAAAAAGACGCAAATCTCAAAATGCGTCTTTTTCCATCTTCATATTCATTTTTTATAAAAGCACCGTCTGCCTGCTGTCTGCAAAGCCTTGATTTTACTGGTTTTCTACTACCATCCTTATCAAAGCCTTGCTAAAGCAAGCGTGGCTGTTTTGGCACGTCTTAAAATATCTAAACATTGTTTTTCAGTTAGCTCTTGTTTTTTTCTTCTCATTTTTCTAAACATATCATCACCTATATTTCTAATGTAAAGAATTTATGTAAAATATCTTTTGTTACTTCTCTATTTTCTTTATTCACTAAAATTGTCAGATGATCTCCTAAATGTAAAACGGTATCCCCACGAGGAACAATTTCTTCAATTCCTCGATTAATTGAAATAATGACACATTCTTTCGGTAAGCCTAAATCTTTAATTGGTTGATCTAAACAACATGAACCAAGTTCAATTGAATAATGAAGAATTTCTTTTTCTTCAAGTGAAATTTCATGATTGCCATTTTTGATCATACGGTTTAATAAACTATGATAAATAGGTTCACATCTTAGCATATTTGCTACAATATAGCCGACAAAACTACATACAGCAATTGGTAAAAATTGTGATAAACTACCACACATTTCAGCAATTAAAACAATGCCTGTAATCGGTGCACGAACAATACTTGCAAAAAGTCCTGCCATCGCTACAACTATAAAGTTATTAAAATACATAGCTGGTACACCACAATAAGTTGTAACAACAAGAGCATATCCACAACCTATTAAACTTCCAAGAACTAATAGTGGAAAGAAAATACCTCCAGGAGCTCCTGATCCAAAAGAAATCAATGAAAAAATAAATTTCATAGCCAAGAGCAATAAAACAGAACTTAAAACATAATTTCCTTCATGAAGTAAATCAATAATATGATGTCCTCCACATAAAACATCTGGATAGAAAATCATAAAGCCAATAGAAATAATTAAAGGAATATAAATCTTTTGATTATTCTTTAAAAAAGTGATTTTATCATAAAGTTTTAATGTAAACATTGTTGTTTTATTATAAAGCACACCTAATAAACCTGCAATAATTCCTAAGATGATTAAAAATCCATATTGACCTAAAGGTAAACTTTCAACAAGTGGAAAATAAAGAGATGGTGTCATCCCAAAAATATTTTTACTAATAAAATCTCCTGTAAGTGAAGCAACCATAACAGTTACTAAGGCAAGTGGTGAAAAGTTTTTATGAATTTCTTCTAAGGCAAACAAGACACCAGCTAATGGTGCATTAAATGCAGCCGAAAGCCCTGCTGCTGCCCCACATGTCAAAAGATACTTTTCTTCTAATTTCATTCTTTTAAATACAGAAGCTAGTCCTTTTCCAATCATAGCTCCTAGTTGAATACTTGGCCCTTCTCTACCAAGAGATAAACCGCCAACTATTGAAAGTGTTCCTGCTATCATTTTAGCAAGGATGACCTTATACCATTTTTCGTCTATTTGATCAATCATTTCAGCTTCTACCTGTGGAATTCCACTTCCTGAAATATAAGATTCATATTTTAATAATTTAGAAATAATAAAACCAATCATTAAAATACAAATGATCCAAATACATAAATGAAATGTATTATTTTTAATATAATCGACAACAAAATAGGCAATCTTTTCACCATAAGATAACATCAATCTATAAATAACTGCCACAACCCCTGCTAATATACCAACAATAAAGCCTTCTAATAATACAATATTATCAAATCGACTTTTTGAACTTAAAAAACGTGCAATTGAAAACTCTTTTCTTTCCATAACTCTCCTCCCAATTCGATTTTTATTATAACACTTTGTCAAAAAAAAAAGAAACTGTACCATGATTTCTGTATGGTTAATGAATATAGTTTTTCATAATAATACAATAAGCACCTAATAAGCTTGACCCTATTAATCCCATATAGACCATATACTTGGTATGATTGCCTGTTTTCACTTTTGTATTTGTATTTTTTTTCGTTTCTTGTGATGTTTCTATTTTAATGTTTTGTAATTCTGGGGTCATTTCTAAAACATTAGAATACCAAATAGTACCTCCTTCTAATTCATCAACATTTATTGACTCAAGAGGAAGATCAATTGTTTTCCCATTAATGATTAGCTTTGTATTTTTATCAAAATAGTAATTTTCATTATATCCTTTATCATTTAATTTAAGATATATACTATAGACATATTTTGTATTTTCTTTAAAGGAATCAATAAGATTTCCCCAGCTTCCTTTTTGGCTACCATAGCGTTTATTCCAATATGATGAAGAAGTAATACCACCTAACCCTCCTAAAAAAAGAAACAAGACAAGTCCTGTTATAAGTGTAAGTGGATAGATTGGATGTAAATAAAAAATGGTAATCAGTCCAATAATAATGGTACTGATTACGATACATATTTTACGAGATAATCCTTTAAAATAACGATTATATAAGGGATATAAAATAAATCCTAGATAACTCATTCCTAATACATAATTTTGTGATAAAACAACTCTATTTTCAGAAACTAAAAGAGAAATCATGTCAACAAATAAATACTCTATTCCTGGAAAAATAAAAGTAAAGATTGACATCAATGCGATTGCTTTTAGATAATTACTTCTTTCTTTAAACGTATTCAAAACATCATCTTCTTTTTTTCAGTTTCTTAAAATAACACATTTTTTAAGAATTACAATTTATAAAAAAGAGAGGTTTCCCTCTCTCGCACTATTCTTCTGTTGCTTCGTCTTTTTCATCATAGTAATTTCTTACTAAAGATTGTGTTTTTCTAATATGTTTTTCTACATTTGCTTTTGCAAGTGCTTTATCTTTCTTTACAATCGCTTCATAAATTTCTTTATGTTCTTGTGCTGCCTCAATTAAACGATTTGGTTGTTTAATTGAATGTCTGGAAGTAACATGAATATAATAGTTAATATCTGACAATAATTGTTCAAAATATTGTGAATGAGTTGCTCTATAAATAGCTTCATGGAAATCAATGTTTACTTCTGTAAATCTTTCTTGATCATTTTTTTCAGCATAGAATTCTAATAAATCATAGATTTCTTTAATTCTATCTAATTCTTCTTGAGTAACACGATCAATAGCAAGTTGTACAGATAAACTTTCTAAAACAACACGAATTTCTAACATATCATCAATATCTCTTGATGAAAAACCTAATACATAAACTCCTTTATTAGGAATACTTTTAACTAATCCTTCTAACTCTAATTGTTTTAAAGCTTCTCTAATAGGTGTTCTAGAAATATTTAGTTCTTTAGAAAGAACAACTTCATTTAATTTTTGTCCTTTTTCATATTCTTCATTTAAAATCTTATCTCTTAAAATACAAAAGATACGATGTCCTAAGGAACCATGTCCTGCATTTTCTAAAATATTTTTTTTCATACTATAACCTATCTATAATTGCTTGCGTGAATTCCTTTGTAGAAGCATGTCCACCAATATCACACGTTACAATTTTTCCCTCTTCTACGACTTTTGAAAGTGCATCACGTAGTCTATTTGCTTGATCATTTTGTCCTAAGGCTTCTAACATTAAAGCAAACGCTAAAAGAAGAGCACTTGGATTGGCAATGCCTTGTCCTGCAATATCAGGAGCACTACCATGAACAGCTTCATAAATACGGTATTCATCTCCAATATTTCCACTAGGAGCAAATCCTAATCCACCTACTAAACCTGCACATAAATCAGAAACAATATCTCCATATAAATTAGGAGCAACCAATACATCAAATGTTTCTGGTCTTAAAACAAGCTGCATACACATATTATCAATGATTACTTCTTGTTTTTCTATTTCTGGATAATCTTTACCTACATTTCTAAAACATTCTAAGAATAATCCATCTGTAAATTTCATAATATTCGCTTTATGAATGGCTGTGACTTTTTTTCTACCATTTGCTTTTGCATATTCAAAAGCATAACGACAAATTTTTTCACTTGCTTCTCTAGTAATTAATTTAATACCATGAGCAACATCATCACCCACCATATATTCAATACCTTTATAAAGATCTTCGGTATTTTCACGAATCATGACTAAATCAATATTTTCATATTTAGAATCAATTCCTTTAAAAGAACGAATTGGTCTAACATTAGCATAAGTCGCAAATTTTTGTCTTAAAGCAACATTGACACTTCTAAATCCTGTACCAATAGGTGTTGCTGTTGGACCTTTTAATGCCCATTTATATTCTTTAATAGCATCTACAAGTCCTGGTTCAAAGACTTCTTTTGTTTTAGCAGCATATTCTGCACCTGCTTGATATTCTACCCATTCAATATCTAAATTCATAGCTTTTGTAATGTCAACAACACTTTGTGAAATTTCTTTTCCAATTCCATCACCTGGAATTAATACTGCTTTCATTAAAAGTCACCTCCTAATTCTTTAATTGCATTTAATAGACCACCATATTGAATCATTGTTTTTTCTCTTGGTGATAATTTTAATTTTGCGGTAATTGTTTGATTATTTGTTTTATTGATAACAGTAATATCTTTATTGCTTTCAACACTATCTAATAAATTAATTAATTCATATTCATCTTGATCATTAAAGAAATCGTAATCTTTTTGATTAATAACAAGTGGTAAAATACCATTATTAATTAAGTTCGAACGATGAATTCTTGCAAATGAAATAGCAAAAATTGCTTTGATCTTTAAATAATTAGGAACAAGGGCTGCATGTTCACGTGAAGAACCTTGACCATAGTTATCTCCACCAACAATAAATCCTCCACCATTTTCAATGCATCTATTATAGAATTGATCATCTACTTTACAGAAAGAGAATTTAGCAAGATGTGGCACATTACTTCTATATGGGAGTAATTTAGAATCAGATGGCACAATATGATCTGTAGAAATATTATCTCCTACTTTTAAACATACTTTACCTTTAAATGTATCTGGTAATTTATCTCCTCGAGGAACTGGTTTAATATTTGGTCCCATATAAACTTCATTTTGAGGATCATATTCATCAATAAAGAAATTCTTATTCTTCACAAATGGTGTATTTTCAATATCGTCTAAATACATATCATCTTCAAATTCATCTGTTAAATATCCTTTGATTGCACTTAAAGCAGCAACTTCAGGTGATACGAGATAAACACTAGCATCATTTGTTCCTGAACGTCCTTTAAAGTTACGGTTGATAGTTCTTAAAGAAACACCTTTAGAAAGTGGTGCTTGTCCCATACCGATGCATGGTCCACAACCACATTCAAGAATTCTAGCACCAGCAGCAATCATGTCCGCTAAAGCGCCACATTTAGAAAGCATTGCTAGAATACTAGAAGAACCTGGAGCAATAACAAGTGATACATGAGTTGCCACTCTTCTTCCTTTTAAGATTTTTGCAGCTTTTAACATATCTGGAAGTGATGAGTTTGTACATGAACCAATCACTACTTGATTGATTTTCATTCCTCTTAATTCACTTACTGGTACAACTGCATCTGGACTATGTGGTTTAGCAGTTAATGGTACTAATTTTGATAAATCAACTGTGATTTCTTCATCATATGTAGCATCTTCATCTGCTTTTAATTCAACATAATCTTCTTCTCTTCCTTGTTGAATTAAATATTCTTTAGTAATTTCATCTGTTGGAAAGACAGAAGTCGTTGCCCCTAATTCAGCACCCATATTACAAATAGTTGCACGATCTGTTAATGATAATTCTTTTAAACCTTCTCCAGTGTATTCAATAATCTTATTGACTCCACCTTTGACAGATAATTGTTGTAAAATATATAAAATAACATCTTTAGCCGAAGCCCATTTTGCTTTTTTACCCGCTAAATTTACTTTAACAACACTTGGACATTGTAAATAATATGTACCTGTTGCCATTGCTACAGCGACATCTAATCCTCCTGCCCCAATAGCAATCATTCCCATCGCACCACATGTTGGTGTATGTGAATCAGAACCTACTAATGTTTTTCCTGGTTTTGCAAAGTTTTCTAATTGCAATTGATGGCAAACACCATTTCCTGGTTTAGAAAAAGTAATTCCGTGTTTTTTTGCTACACTACGAATAAACTCATGATCATCCATGTTTTCAAATCCTGTTTGTAACATATTATGATCAATATATGCAACTGCCTTTTCAACCGCTACATGTTCAATTCCCATTGCCTCTAATTGTAAATAAGCCATTGTCCCTGTTGAATCTTGAGTTAATGTTTGATCAATTTGAATCCCTATTTGTTGACCAGCGACTAACTCACCACTTTTAAGTTTAGCACTTAAGATTTTATACGCTAAATTCATTATTCTACGTCCCCCTTATTACGATTGTATACAATTATACATTTCATGTGTATTATTGTAAATACATTCTAAGCAAATAAAGGGATTTTTTTACGTATATTCCATTAAAATTGTATATTGTATACAGTTATCAATCATTTAAAAAGGGAGCAAAAGCTCCGCTTTTTTATAAATCTAAGGCATATGCAATCGCAAGTTTTGTTGTATCTACGATTGAATCAATATGACAACGTTCTTTACCATGTGAATTGATCACAGCCATACCAAATGCTGCAGCATAAACATTATTACCTGCACGAATTGCAGCATTAGCGTCTGTTCCATAATGGAAGAAAACATCAACACAATAATTTAAGTTTGTTTTTTTAGCTTGGTTGATAATTCTTGTAGTAAGTTCTCTATCATATGGAGAATAGTTATCTTTAGCACAGATACTTACTGTTTTTTCATCAGCATGATAATCAGGCCCAATTAATCCAATATCTAAAGCAACATATTCTTCTACTTCTTCTGGTACATAAGCTCCACCATGTCCGATTTCTTCATAAATTGGGAAAGCTAATAATGTACGATATTTTGGTTTTAAGTTATTTCTTTTGAAGTAAGCCATTACTTCAATTAAAGCAGCAACAGCAGCTTTATCATCAATATAACGCGAAACAACATATCCTGATGGTGTATATTCAAAATGAGGATCTACAGAGATCACATCACCATGATCAATACCTAAAGCCATAACTTCTTCTTTAGAATGAACATCTTCATGTAAGATAACTTCCATATGGTCTTCATCTCTTGGCATTGTTCTAGCATCTTCAAATACATGAACTGAGTGAGCTTTACAAATAACCATACCTCTATATTTACGTCCATCTCTTGTAATAATAGTAACGCCTTCACCTTCCATACTATGGTAGTTAACACCACCTAATTGTCTTACAATTAAATGACCGTTATCATCAATATGACGAACAACTAAACCAATTGTATCTAAGTGAGCACCCATACATACTGTTTTAGAATTATCTTCACCTTCTAAAGTAATGTAAGCTGTTCTTTTACGATCATAAGTCACTTCATAACCAAATTCAGCTGCTTTTTTTTCTAATAAAGCACCAACTTCTTCATAATAACTTACTGGACTTGGTACATTAATAAATTCTTCACATAATTCAACTAATTCTTTTTTGTCAATATTCATTTCCATTTTATAATACCTCTTTTACTTTTTATCATATAAATGACATGCGCAGAAATGACCTGGTTCTACTTCTTTAAAATCGGGTCTATCTGTTTTACAAATATCCATTACTTTCGGACATCTTGTACAGAAACGACATCCTTTTGGTGGGTTGGCTGGACTTGGCACATCGCCACCTAATATTTGTTTATCTTCGATTCTTTCTTTTCCAATTCTTGGAATTGCTGAAAATAGTGCTTGAGTATAAGGATGTAATGGTTTGGCATAAAGTGATTCAGTATCTGCCATTTCCATCATATTACCTAAATACATAACCCCTACTCTATCAGCAATATGTTTTACAACACTTAAGTCATGGGAAATGAAGATATAAGCAATACCCATTTTTTCTTGTAATTCATTTAATAAATTAATGATTTTTGCTTGAATTGAAACATCTAACGCTGAAACAGGTTCATCACAAATAATCAATTTTGGTTGTAAAGCAATTGCACGGGCAATCCCAATACGTTGTCTTTGTCCTCCTGAAAATTCATGAGGATAACGATACATGTAATCTAAATTTAAACCAACTTGTTTCATAACTTCCACAACACGTGCATCACGTTCTTCTTTTGTTTTATAACATTTAGCGATATCAATTGGTTCAGCAATAATATCTTTAACTGTCATACGTGGATTTAAAGAAGCATAAGGATCTTGGAAAATCAATTTGATTTTATCACGTGCTTCTTGTAATTCTTTACCTTTTAAGCTTGTAAAATCTTGACCATCTAAGATAACCTTTCCTTCAGTTGGTTCAATTAGACGGATTACACTTTTACCCATTGTTGATTTACCACATCCAGATTCACCAACAATCCCAAAAGTTTCTCCTATTTTAACATCAAAGCTAATATCATCTACCGCTTTAACAACGCTTTTTTTACCTCTTAAAGAAGATGATTTAATAGAATAATATTTCTTTAAATGTTCTACTTTTAATAAAACGTCTTGATTATTTTCCATTTTCTACATCCTCCTTATTCCATCTTTCATGATATTTCCAACAACGAACTAAATGGTTTTCACCATGTTCCATCATTGCTGGACATTCTTGATGACAGATTTCTTTAGCATGTTTACAACGTGGTGCGAAGAAACATCCTTTTGGAAGTTCATAAAGCATTGGTACAGAACCAGGAATAACTTCCAATTCTTCTTGATCATCGCTATCGATATCAGGAATTGATCTTCTTAGACCAATAGTATAAGGGTGTAAAGGATTTTTAAATAAATCTTCTACATTTGTATATTCTACGATCTTACCTGCATACATAACGATTACGTTATCTGCCATTTCTGAAATAACACCCATATCATGTGTAATTAATAATACAGCTGTATTTAATTCTTTTTTCATTTTATTAATTAATTTTAAGATTTGTGCTTGAATAGTCACATCTAATGCTGTTGTCGGTTCATCACAAATCAATAATGATGGATTACAAGAAAGTGCCATCGCAATCATGATTCTTTGTCTCATCCCACCAGATAATTGATGAGGACAAGAAGCAAATACTTTTTCAGGCATTGGAATACCTACAAGTTTAATCATTTCTAAAGCACGTTCTTTAGCTTCTTGTTTACTCATTTTTTCATGAGTTAAAACAGCTTCCATAATTTGTTTTCCAACAGTAATAACTGGATTTAAGGATGTCATTGGTTCTTGGAAAATCATTGAGATTTCTTTACCACGAATATCTCTCATTTCTTTAGGAGATTTCTTTAATAAATCTTCTCCTTTATACATAATTTCACCAGCAGTAATTTTACCTGGAGGAGATGGAATTAATTGCATTAATGATAAAGCTGTCATACTTTTACCACAACCAGATTCTCCAACTACTCCTAAAGTTTCTCCTGATTTGATACTAAAACTTACTTCTTGTACAGCAGGAAGCGCTCCACGATCTGTAAAGAAGGTAATACCAAGATCTTTGACTTCTAATAATTCTTTATTTTCACTCATATCTTTTCCCCTTTTTACGATCTTAATTTTGGATCAAGCGCATCTCTTAATCCATCACCTAACATATTGAACGCTAATACTGTAATAATAATAGCTAAACCTGGAATTACTGAATAGTATGTTGCACTACGAATATATGGTTGTGAAAAACTAATCATTGAACCCCAGCTTGCCATTGGTGCTTTAACACCTAAACCTAAGAAGCTTAATGATGCCTCTGACATAATTGCATTTGGAATACCTAATGTTACAGTAACGATTAATGTTGATAAACAGTTAGGTAATAAATGTTTCATGATAATTCTAAAACTATTTCCACCGCTGACTTTACATGCATCGATGTATTCCATCTTTTTAAGACGCATAACATCCCCACGGATAAGTCTGGCTGTTGAAGCCCAACCTAAAAGACCGAGCGCTAAGTAAAGGTTAATTAAACCTGGTCCTAAAACAAACATGATTGCCATCGCAAATAATAAGAATGGAAAAGATGAAAATACTTGAATTAAAAATGAAATAACAGAATCTACTTTTCCACCATAATATCCGGCACAAACACCCATTGTATAACCAATAACTGTCGCGATAATTTGTGAAATGATACCAACACTTAAAGAAACACGGCATCCATAAATAATTCTTGAGAAAATATCTCTTCCTAAATCATCTGTACCAAACCAATGTTGTCCGCAAGGTTTCATTAAACGATCTGTAAGAACTTGTTTGTTTGGATCATAAGGAGCAATCAATGGTGCAAATAAAGCAATTAAGCATAAAAGAATAACGATGAATAAACATACCATTGCTACTTTATTTTTCTTGAAAATGTTCCAACTGATTGACCAATAACTTTGATATGTTTGATCTTTTTTCTTTTTAAACATTTTATGATGACTCCTTTCCTAAACGAATTCTTGGATCGACTACTGTATAAAGTAAATCAACTACTAAATACATAATGACACAAATAACCGCAATATACATAACGCCACCTTGGACGATTGGTAAATCACGCGTATTAATACTATCTACTAACATTTTTCCAATTCCAGGAATTGAAAATACAGATTCTACTAAGACAGATCCTGTTAAGATGTTTCCTAAATCAGATCCTGCAATTGTAATGATTGGAATTAACGCATTACGTAAAGCGTGTTTAATTGTAACAACCCAACCTTTTAAACCTTTAGCTTCAGCTGTACGAATGTAATCTTGTGATAAAACATCTAACATACTTGTTCTTGTAATACGAGCAATACTTGCTGCATATCTTGTACCTAATGCAATACCTGGTAAGATAAATGATTTAAAACTATCAATACCTGATAAAGGTAATAAATTAAATTTCAAACAGATAACAATTTGTAAGATGATAGCAATCCAGAATGCGGGAGCTGAAATACCAAATACAGAAATTGTCATTAAAACCGAATCAACCCATTTACCATGATTAACGGCAGCCACAACACCTACTACTACCCCTAAAACAACAGCTAAGATATAAGCAATACCAGCAAGTTTAGCCGTTACTAAAAATGAACTTGTTAAAATATCAATTACTGGTTTATTTTGGAAATATGATGTTCCAAAGTTCCCTTGAAGCATATTTCCTAACCAACTGAAATATTGAATATAAATTGGTTGGTCTAATCCCATTTCATGTGTAACACGTGCAATCGTTGCTTGATCAGCGAACTCACCTAACATGATTTCAACTGGATTACCAGGCACAATGTTTAACACAAAGAATGTGATTAACGAAATACAAAAAACGACACCAATAGCTTGTAATACACGTTTTAGTAAATACTTCGCCATATTTTTCCTCCTTTTTCCTACAATAAATATATGGAATGCATTGCTGCATTCCATATATGATTAACACTTATTTAATTTCATTTACTATTTTTTAGATAAATCAATATCAATGTTATATAAATGATAAATTAAGTTTCCTAATTTAGCATTTTTTACATATGGTTTAGCAACAAATTGTAACTTACCATAATATAATGGAATTGTTCCATAATCTTCACGAGATAAGATATAATCTGCTTTTTTGTATAATTCAACACGTTTATCAGAATCATTTGATTCTCGAGCTTCTTTCATTAATGAATCGAATTCAGGATTATTGTAGAATACACCTTTTCCTACAGCGTTTTCTGAATAGTAATAAGTATACATTTGGTTATCAGCATCTGCATATAATGGGAACCAACCAAGAACTGTAGCTTGTAATTCACCAGCAGCTCTAGCTGAAGACCAAATACCTGCATCAATTGTTTCTACATTCATAGTAATTCCTGCTTCTTTTAAGTAAGCTTGTAATGCAGTAGCAATTTTTTCTTCTTTTTGTCTAACTTTGCAAGTAAATGTAGGGTTTGAAATACCTGCATCAGCTAAAACTTGTTTAGCTTTTTTAACGTTATGTTCATAAGTTTTTAATTTGTCATCATGTCCTGGAACACCTGGGTTTAAGAATGATGAAGCTGGTTCAGCAGCACCATTTAATACGGTACTACATAATTCTTTACGGTTAATAGCTAATGAGATTGCTTCTCTAACTGCTTTATTACTTAATACTGGATCATTATCTTTAATTGATAAGAAATATGTACCTAATGGAGTTACTTGAGTAATTTCATCTTTTAAATCACTATCTTTATATTGATCTAATAATGAAGTATCTAAGTCACACATATCAATGTTACCTTGTTCATATTCCATCATTTTTGTACTTGCATCATCAATATAAACAATTTCTAAACGATCTAAGTTAGCTTTT
Organism: Faecalibacillus sp. MSK20_93; assembly: GCF_020589945.1. NCBI lineage: Bacteria > Bacillati > Bacillota > Erysipelotrichia > Erysipelotrichales > Coprobacillaceae > Faecalibacillus > Faecalibacillus sp. MSK20_93. Next base: position 17,323 of record NZ_JAJDKA010000033.1, read on the forward strand.
TTACCATGATATTTTTTATTTGGTACCATTACAACTTTAGTTTGTTCATCATTTTCTTTAATTACATAAGGACCAGTACCAATTAAGTTAGTTCCTTTACCCCAGTTTTCACCAGCAGCAGCACATGCATCTGAAGGATAAATTGAAGCATAGTCCATACCTAAGTTAGCAACAAATGGCGCAAATTTGTAATCAATATGTAATTTAAAAGTGTAATCATCAACTGTTTCAAAACCACTTAATTCAGTAGCTTTACCATCTAACATATCTTGAGCACCAGTAATCATGTTGTACATATATGTATTTGTACATCCTGTTGCTGGTGTAAACATTCTTTCGAATGTATATTTAACATCTTCAGTAGTTAAATCAGAACCATCTGAGAATTTAACACCTTTTTTAAGTGTAATTGTATAAGTTAATCCATCATCAGATACCTCTGGCATATCTTTAGCAAGAACACATTCTTCTTTATTATCATCATTCCAACGATATAATCCCTCTAATACGTTGTCAGCAACAGAAGAAGCCCCTGAGGTAGTGTTAGTTTGCATATCTAAACCAACTTTTGGATTAGATTGACCAAAGCGAAATACTTTTTCGCCACTTTCTGTACTTTTGCTTGAGCTACTTGAACCACCACATCCAGCTAAGGATACAGCCATTGCAGCAACAGCAAGAACAGATAAAGATTTCTTTAATAAGTTCATTTCCCTTTCCTCCTAGTTTTAACAATTCCCTACTTAAACTTTCTTAAAGTACTTTTGTATTATATCAAAGGGCTTTCTTGATTTCAACAGAATATTGCATTTTTGTATACAATTGAAAACAATTATCTAATTTCATACCTTATTATTTTATGTTTTTTTGCAAAAAATGTTCTTGTTTATGCAAAAAAACAATATCCAATCCATATGGATATTGTTTTTTATTTTAAAGCATACTTGTCATTCCACCATCAATAACAAGTAATTGTCCTGTTGTATAAGTACAAGCGTCACTTGCAAAGTAAATTAGTGCTCCATTCATTTCACCTTCTCGACCAAATCTCTTAAGAGCTACTCTGTTTTTTAAAACAAGAGAACCCGGTGCATCTAAAGCATCATGTGTCATTTCTGTATCATAGACACCTGGTGCAATCGCATTAACAAGAATACCATAAGGGGCTAAATCTCCAGCCATGGCTTTTGTAAGATTGACAACCCCGCCTTTAGCCGCAAAATAACTTACTTGAGCAGGTCCAGCTTGAATACCACCAACCGATGAAATATTAATAATTCTTCCATATTTTTGTTTCATCATAATAGTTGAAACTTCTCTTGCCATGAGGAAAACACCTTTTAAATCCGTATCTAAAACTTTATCCCATTGTGCCGTTGTATGATCATGAAGACCACTTGAGTATTCAACAACACCTGCATTATTGACAAGAATATCAATTTTTCCAAAATGATCTACGACAGCATTAACCGCATTTTTAATACTTTCTTCATCTGTAACATCACATGAAACAGGTAAACAATCTTGTCCATTTTGTTTCAATTCTTTAGAAAATTCTTCTAATCTTTCTTTTCTACGTGCAAGGATAGCGACATCGCATCCTTGTTCGCTCAATGCTCTTGCAAATTGTTGTCCAAGTCCACTCGAAGCTCCTGTAACAACCGCTACTTTCCCTGTTAAATCAAAACTAATCATCTTTATTATCTCCTATTCCATCACACGGATTGCATGATATCCCTCATGAATTGCAGTTAAAATTTTTCTTGGTGCAACAGCATCTCCAATAACAGCAACTTCATCATATTTTTCATCTAATAATTCTTCTAATTGATTATTAGGTCTAAATCCAACAGCATTTAAAACAGTATCACATTCAAGCGTCATTGTTTGTCCATCTCTTTCAAATGTAACACTTGTTGGTGTAATATTTGTTACTTTAGCGTTTGCTTCAACTTTAACACCACGATCTTTAACCATTTTTCTTAAATGTTGATCGTTGTTTAAACAATGGTTTGCTGTAAATAAGATGTCTGGACACATTTCTACTAATGTCACATCTCCATCTTTTCCAGCAATATCACAAGCAGCTTCTGTTCCAGCAAGACCAGCACCAATAACAACAACTTTTTTACCAACTGTTGCTTGATGAGTTAAATAATCACTCGCAAGAACCGTTGTATCAATACCTGTAATTGGTGGCATAGCAGGAGTTGAACCAGCAGCTAAAATAACTTTGTCATAATCTCCTTCAAGATTATCTTTTGTAATTGCTGTATTTAAATGAATATTAACTCCTAATTTTTGACATTGTGTTTCTAAGTATTTAATTAATTTTAAAACATCCGCTTTAAAATCAGGACCACCTGCAGGCCATAAAGTTCCACCTAATTTATCCTCTTTTTCATATAAATCAGCATCAAAACCACGACGTTTTGCAGTAATGGCAGCCATCATACCAGCTGGACCTCCACCAATAACTAATACATTACGTTTTTGACCATTTGGAAGTGGTAAAGCATAAGCTTTTTCTGCATAACATAATGGGTTTACTGCACAATAGTAGTGTTTTCCACTAAATCCAGCAAGTAAACATTCATTACATCCAACACATGGAGCGATATCTTCTTCATGATGTGCTTTGACTTTTTTAGGCCAATATGGATCAGCTAACATTTGATGAGCAAGTCCTACATAATCTAAAATACCATCTTCAACAGCTTTTTTAGCCACTTCAGGATCTTTTAAGTTCCCATCCCCTAATACTGGAACACTTACAACATCTTTAATTGCTTTTTGTACATCAAGTTTATATCCTTCTTTACTATAAACAGTTGTAATCGCTTGGAACCATTCTTCATAACATCCTGTATCAACATGTAAAGCATCAACCCCTGCTTTTTCTAAGATTTTAGCCATTTCAATACCTTCATCAATGGTTCTAAAGCCTTCTACTCTTTGATGTGGTGTAAATTTAACAAGTACAGGCATTGTATCTGGAACGTTCTTTTTAATTGCTTCAATACATTCCAATGTAAAACGCATACGATTTTCAAGTGTTCCACCATATTCATCTGTTCTATTATTCCATTGAACAGAATGGAATTGATCTAATAAATATCCTCCATACGCATGTAATTCAACGCAGTCTGCACCAGCATTTACAGCAAGTGAAGCACTGTACCCTACTTTTTCTACTAAATAATGAATATCTTCTTTTGAAAAAGGTTTACAAATTAAATTTGGGAACCAGAATGCACCTACACTACCCGCACTATAAGGTGGTGTAAAAGGATCGGTAAATTGTTGACGTCCTAAACCTGGTGATAATTGTACACAGACTTTTGCTCCATAAGCATGACATCTTTCAATTAACATATTTAATCTTTCTACATGATGGAAATCAGAAAGTTCTGTACATGGTCTTGGTTCATATTTTGTCGAAACAACGTTAGCACCTGTAATAATTAAACCAGCGCCACCTTTTGCTCTTTCTTCAAAATAATCAATACCTTCATTACAATAAGCTCCATCAGCTTCTCCTGTTGTTCCCATAGGTGACATGAAAATTCTGTTTTTTAATTTCATTTTACCTATGTATGTCTTATCAAATAAACTCTTAGCCATTTTCTTTTTCCTCCTCTACCATAGTAAATATTTATTTAACTCAAGTAAATTATATAACTGTAAAAATAAATGTCAACGCTTTCATAAAATAAAAGTGAATTTTTTAACAAACCTCTTTCCATTAAATCTATGGTATATTATTTCTAAGGAGAATTTTATGAAAATAACAAAAGAAGAAATATCACAAACAGCTGTTCAGCTTTTTTTAGATAAAGGATATAACAATGTCACAATTCAAGATATTTGTAACGAATTACATATCACCAAACCAACTTTATATAAATACGTCAATAATAAAGAAGAGCTTATTTTAGATCTTTATGATTCAACGATTGATCATCTTGTTAAAGATACTTATAAACTTGTTGATAGTGATAGTCACTATCAACAATTACTGATTGTATTTTCAACTTTAATTAAAGATACAAAGAAATATGGTTACGATTTATTTAGTCAAATGTTTATCGCTAATTTAAAAGAAAATAGAAATAGCTTTGCGATGAGAGAAAATCTTACAAAACTATGTATCATCATCATAAAAAAAGCTCAAAAAAATAAAGAAATTCACAATCTTTCCAATCCTGAATTTCTTTACCAAGCTTTAGCTCATACTTTTACAGGTCATGAAGCTTTATGGTGTATTAAAAAAGAAGAAAAATGTTTTGATGAATCTTTTTATTTAAGTATGAATGCTTTATTAGAAGTTGATCCTGCTTATCAAGATTTATATAAAGAGTATTTGTAAACCTTTTATTTTATTGATAGAATAGTCGAGGTGATAAAAAATGTTGATAGAATGTTCAAATATAAAGAAATCATTTCAAGGAATTGATTTGTTGAAAGATATAAGTTTTAAAGTAGATGATCATGATAAGATTGCGATTATTGGTGTCAATGGTGCTGGTAAAACAACGATTTTAAATATCTTAATTGGTGAAGAAAGTTATGATAGTGGTGATTTATTTAAAAGTCGTGATTTAAATGTAGGTTATTTAAAACAACATCATGATTTAGATATGAATAAAACCATCTATGAATGTGCTTTAGAAGTCTTTGAACCTTTGATTAAAATAGAAAATCGTATGCGTGAATTAGAAGGCATCATGGCTTATGATCATAGTGATCAAGTCATGAATGAATATGATTCACTTACAAATAGATTTAATGAAAAAGATGGTTTCAGTTATCCTAGTCGTATTGTTGGTGTTTTAAAAGGAATGGGCTTTGTTGAAGAAGATTTTCAAAAATATGTTTATGAACTATCTGGTGGTCAAAAAACCAGACTTTGTCTTGCCAAGCTTTTATTAGAAGAGCCTAAACTTTTGGTTTTAGATGAACCAACCAACCATTTAGATAGTCAAGCAATTTCCTTTTTAGAAAACTATTTAAAAGGATATAAAAATGCTTTGATTGTGGTTAGCCATGACCGTTATTTTATTGATGTTGTTTCTAATAAGATCATTGAAATAGAAAATGGAAAAAGTCATAGTTATAATTGTCGTTATGAAGAATATTCTATTCAAAAAAGAACACAACGTGCGATTGATTTAAAACACTATATCAATCAACAAAAAGAAATAAAAAAAATACAAGAAAGTATTGATACATTAAAATCATTCAATCGTGAAAAAAGTATTAAACGTGCAGAATCGAAAGAAAAACAACTTGCAAAGATTGAACGTATTGACCGACCAGAAAATTTACCAAGTGCCATCACTGTTCAATTTACACCAGCTATTGAATCAGGTTACGATGTTTTAAAAGTCACTGATTTATCAATGCGTTATGATCAAATGGTTTTTGAACACTGTAATCTTGATATTAAAAAAGGAGAACGTGTGGCTATTGTAGGGGAAAATGGGGTTGGTAAAACAACTTTATTTAAAGCCCTTGTAGGTCAACTTCCTATTGATCATGGAAAAATACGTTTTGGTAGTCATGTAGAAATGGCTTACTATGATCAAGAACATGAATCTTTAAATTATAATAAAACGATTTTTGATGAAATCAGTGATTGTTATCCACGTATGACCAATCAAGAAATTAGAAGTACTCTTGCTATGTTTAACTTTAGAGGCGATGATGTCTTTAAAGATATTGCAATGCTTTCAGGTGGAGAAAGAGGACGTGTTGTTTTAACCGAAGTTTTATTAAAACAAGCTAACTTCTTAATTCTAGATGAACCAACCAACCACTTAGATATTTCTTCCAAAGAAGTTTTAGAAGAAGCTTTAAGAAGTTTTGAAGGAACAATTTTATTTATTAGTCATGATCGTTATTTTATTAATAAAATTGCGACTCGTGTAATCGAAGTACAAAAAGATCAATGTCTTTCTTATAATGGTAATTATGATGATTATTTAGCTCAAAAGACACCTGTTGTAGAGACAACACAAAAAGTGGTTACCGAAGCAAGACAAAGACAGATCATTGATAAAAAAACAAAGAATGAAATTAAAAAGCTTGAAAGAACGATTGATTCTTTAGAAAAAGAAATTAATTCTTTAAAAGAAGAACTCACAAGTGAAGAAGTTATGAATAATTATAAAAAATATAATGAAATTACAGATTCTATTGAAGAAAAAGAAATGGAATTAATGGAAATCATGGAAAAATGGGAACAGTTACAAGCCTAACTGTCCCATTTTTTTCATAATATAAAAAAAATCAATATTTTAATATTATTTATGTATAATAGCCTTGAATTTAAGGAGGATATTTAAAATATGTTACACAAAACTTTAAAACCATTTCCTAAAGATTTCCTTTGGGGGGCAAGTACAAGTGCTTATCAAGTAGAAGGTGCAAGTTTAGAAGATGGAAAAGGTCCATCATGTCAAGACGTAAAAGTCGTACCAGAAGGAACTTCTGATTTAAAAGTCTGTGCTGATCAATATCATAGATATAAAGAAGATATCGCTTTAATGGCAGAAATGGGATTCAAAACTTATCGTTTCTCAATTTCTTGGTCAAGAATTATTCCTGAAGGAACAGGAGCTATCAACCCTAAAGGGATTGAATACTATAACAATGTGATCGATGAATGTTTAAAATATGGAATCGAACCATTAGTAACTATGTTCCATTTCGATATGCCTGCAGCATTAGATGAACGTGGATCATGGGGAAACAGAGACTCAATCGATTGGTTCTTAAACTTCGCAAAAGTTATGTTTGAAAACTTTGGTGATCGTGTTAAATATTGGTTAACAATCAATGAACAAAACATGTTAACTTTAGTTGGACCAGTTATTGGAACATTAATGATTCCTGAAGGATGTACAAATGTTTTAAAAGAAACTTACCAACAAAACCACCATATGTTAGTAGCACAAGCAAAAGCGATGGCTTTATGTCATGAAATGTTACCAGGTGCTAAAATTGGACCAGCTCCAAATATTTCATTAGTTTACCCAGCAAGCTGTAAACCAGAAGATGTTTTAGCTGCACAAAACTACAACGCTATTAGAAACTGGTTATACTTAGATATGGCTGTTTATGGTGTTTATAACAACTTAGTATGGGCTTATTTAGAAGAAAATGATGCATGTCCTGAATTTGGTGAAGGTGACGCAGAAGCATTAAAGAACGGTCATCCTGATTTCATCGGTTTCAACTATTATAATACTGCTACTGTAGAAGCAAGCGATGGAACTGAAGAATTAGATCCAGGTGCAGATCAACAAACTGCTCGTGGTGAAGCTGGTGTTTATAGAGGATATAAAAACCCTAATTTACCAACTACTGAATTTGGTTGGGAAATCGATCCTATGGGATTTAGAGCAACAATTCGTGAAATGTATTCAAGATATCGTTTACCTATGGTCGTTACTGAAAATGGTTTAGGTGCTTATGATACTTTAACTGAAGATGGAAAAGTTCATGATCAATACAGAATTGAATATCTAAGAAAACATATTGAACAAATTCAATTAGCGATTACTGATGGTGCAGAAATGATGGGATATTGCCCATGGTCAGCAATTGACTTAATTTCTACTCATGAAGGTATGGTTAAACGTTATGGATTTATTTATGTAGATCGAGATGAATTTGATTTAAAAACATTAGATCGTTATAGAAAAGATTCATTCTATTGGTATAAAAAAGTTATCTCATCTAACGGTGAAGATTTAACTGATTAATGAAAATCGAGTCATCAAGACTCGATTTTTTTATATGTATTAATTTGAAATTTTCACAAAAAAGAATCACACGTCCAATATAAAACGCTGAAAAAACAGTTCCTACCCCGATACCATAAATTGGACTGCGACAAACAAGACAAACAACAACAGTTGATAAAATCATTGAAATATCAAAACAATTCTTACAGATAGAATAAGGTTTATGGGATACTTCTGAAATACTTAATACCAAACCATCTACTGGTGTCATGATTAAATCTCCTTTCAGCATGAAATAAACACCTATTGCACAACAAGTATTTCCAAATAATAAAACAATAATTTGTGTATAAATATTTAGATCCATAGATGGTATTAAATATTGATAGAAATCAACCAGAAAACCAAAGATAAAAGAAAATGGTATTTCTAAAACAAATTTTACACTTATTTTTCTTTCAATAATGATTTGAAGAAATACAAAGAGCAAGTAGAAAATAATATTTGCCTGTCCAAAGGTCAAAGCACTTAAAGAACTTATCGCAAAAGGAAGGGTACTAAAAGCACCAACCCCTAAATTCGATAACGTATTACATGTAATTCCCAATACTAAAATATTCATTCCTAATAAATAATAAACATATCTTTTCATAGCATCCCTCTTTTCATCCACCCTTATTTTATAAATCTATTTAATAACTTTCCAATATTATTATTTCATATTATAATAACTATAAGTTATGAGGTGATTGTATGAATATTAAACAATTAGAATATTTTGTTGATTTAAGTGAAACACTTAATTTTACAAAAACAGCTCAAAATTTTTATATTAGTCAAACAGCTATTACTAAACAAATTCAGTGTTTAGAAGATGATTTAGGTATTCCTTTATTTCATCGTACAAAGAAATGTGTTTCTCTCACAAGTGAAGGCCGATCATACTTACCGTATGCAAAGAAAATATTAGAAGATATTGATTTAAGTTATAAAGTTATAGAAGAATATCAAAAAGGTAATCAAGGAAGTATTTCTATTGGTTTTATTAAATCTTTAGATGTCGAACTTCTTTTAAAGTTATTACAAAAAATAAAAGATCATTTCCCACACATTGATCTTCATTATAAAGCTTATTCACGTCTTGAATTACTTCAATCCTTTAAAGAAAGAAAGCTAGATGCAATCATTACTTTTGAATACCCCGAAATAAAAGATTATCAACATCTTCTTATAAAAACATGTCATCTAAGAAAGTATTATCATCAAGCTTGTTCACTTGATTCTTTAAAACTTATTTATGATGTTCGTCAAGAATCTATGGAACAGTACGAAATAGAACAAACACTTTTAAAAGTATGTTTAAAAGAAGGATATGCCATTTTACATGATTTTATCGAATCTAATCAATATTCTAAATATCTTCAATATCAAGATTTAGATATTCTCTCTCCAATATCTTTATACTATCATGAAGATTCTACCAATAAGATTTTAAAAAATATTCTTCAACTTATAGAAGGATAGCTCTCGCTATCCTTCTATATTTGTAACCAATTCTACAGGTTGTTCATATTCAAAATATTTTTCTGTTTCTGCAACAATTTCTTTTCTTAAACCAATTAATCCAATTAAGTTAGGAATTGCCATACATCCATTGACAATATCCGCTAAAACAAAGATAAATTCTAAAGACATAAATGGTCCAATTGCAATAAATATAATATAAACAATTTTATAAATCTTTACTGCTTTCAAACCTTTAAGATAATACATACATCTTTCCCCATAATAATTCCATCCAATAATTGTTGTAAAAGCAAAGAATACAAGACCAATATTGACAATATATTTACCAATTAATGGAATAAATAGTCCCACTGAAAATGCATGTGTTGTCATCGCTGCACCATCTAATCCTGTTGTATAAGATTGTGTCAACACGATAGCAAGACCTGTCATAGTACAAATCACAATCGTATCAATAAATGTTCCTGTCATGGAAACAAGTCCTTGTTCAACACAAGAGTCTGTTTTAGCGGCAGCGGCCGCAATTGGAGCACTTCCAAGTCCACTTTCATTCGAGAAGATACCTCGACTAATTCCCTTTTGCATCGCAATAACCATCGTAATTCCAGTTCCTCCACCAAAAACTGCTTGAGGTGTAAAAGCTGATTTAATAATTAAAGCAATGGCACTTGGTAATACGGTAATATGTGACACAAGTATTAAAACGACCCCTCCAATGTATAACACACACATTAGTGGAATAACTTTTTCTGCCACGGAAGCAATTCTTTTGATTCCTCCAATAGTAATAAAAGCAACTGCAATTGTTAGAAGAATTGCTGTTATGTAACGTGGAACATTAAGTGACATTGAAAGTCCATCAGAAATTGATTTTACTTGCGTAAATGTTCCAATTCCAAGTAACGCTACAGATACACCAAAGAAAGCAAAAATTTTTGCAAGCAAAGGACTATGTAGACCTTTTTCTAAATAATACATTGGTCCTCCTGCAATCTCACCATTTTCATCTTTTTGACGATAACGAATTGCAAGTAACCCTTCGGCATATTTAGTAGCCATCCCAAAAAAGGCTGAAATCCACATCCAAAATAAAGCACCGGGTCCTCCTGCCGCAATTGCAGTAGCGACACCGACAATATTTCCTGTCCCTATCGTTGAAGAAAGTGCAGTACATAAAGCTTGAAAGCTACTGACGTCTCCATCTCCTTCTTGTTTTTTAAAGATGCATTTAAAAGCTAATTTTAATTTTGTAAGCTGGATCAATCTTAATTTGAAGGTAAAGTAAATACCTGTCCCTAATAATAGACAAATAAGTGGTAATCCCCATACATAATCATTAATTTGTTTTAATATTTGTGTTAGTAATTGCATAAAAAAACTCCTCCTAATAAATTAGTCGGAATTAATAATGAAAAAATACTATTTAGCCACTGTCCTTTTACCTGAGAGTTTCACCCTAACGGGTTTGCTCCTTCGGTGTTCAATTGAATGAATCTCTCCAATGGTTCGTCCAATAGCGATCCTTTTACCTGAAATCTTTAATTCTTCGGTGTTCTTATAGAATCTCTTTCGCCATTATCATCCGATATACGTTCTCATTATACCAAATTGTATACAATTGTAAACATTTATTTTATAATTATTATTTGTTATAATGCACGTATGAAAAAAAATAAATATTTAATACTTACGATACTTTGGATGATTTTTATCTTTGTGATGTCACAAACTCCAGGAAATGATTCTTCTAAACAAAGTAATTTTATTGTGGATATCATTATTCACATACTTCCAATTACAAGAGATACCCTTTCCTTCATTGTAAGAAAATGTGCACATATGACAGAATATGCCATTCTTGCATTCTTACTTTATAAAACTTTTATACATAAACAAAATCCATTGATAAAATCATTTATATTTACTGCTTTATATGCCTGTAGTGATGAATTTCACCAACTCTTTATTTCTGGCAGAGCTGGACAAATAAGAGATGTGTGTATTGATTCAACAGGGGCATTGATCATGCTTTTAATCATTTATTTTATACTTAAAAGAAAGGACAAAAAAATCGGTTCATAGAACCGATTTTTAATATATACTAAATACCAAATAATAAGTCTACATAAGTTGGAATTGGCCAATAAGAATCATCAACTAATTCTTCAATTGTATCAACTGTTTCTCTTAATGATTGCATCATTCCGAAAACATCATCTCTCCACATAGTAGCTACTTCGAAGATTTCTTCTTCGCTTGCTTGTGCTTTTGCGATATTATTTTCTAATGTCGTTAATTTATCTTTAGTTTCTTGTAATAACGTTGCAAGTTTTGTTGCATCTTCAGTTAAGAATGCTGCTGGAATACCTGCTTCTTTTGCAGCAACAACTTCTGACGATACTTTAGCTAAATAATCACAAGCTGCTGGATAAATTTGTGTTTTAACCATTTTAACTGCAGTTAAAGCTTCAACTTGAATTGTTTTAATATAGTTATCTAATAAGATTTCATAACGTGAAGCGATTTCTACTTTTGTATAAATACCTTGACGATCTAACATATCAATATATTTTGGATCTTTTAAGCATTTTAAAGCATCAACAGTGTTTTTGTGGTTAGGAAGTCCACGTCTTTTTGCTTCTTCTTCCCATTCAGCTGAATATCCATCACCATTGAAGATAATTCTCTTATGTTCAGAAATAAATTCTTTAACAACTTCTTCAAATGATTTTCCACCTTCAATAGCATCAGCCATTTGTGTCATTTCTTCAGCTAACATTGAATTTAAAATTGTATTTGGACCAGCTACAGATTGTGCAGAACCTACAGCACGGAATTCAAATTTGTTACCTGTAAAGGCAAATGGTGAAGTTCTGTTACGATCCGTATTGTCTTTAGAGAATGTTGGAACAACAGAAACGCCTGTATCAAAACGTCCAAGTTCTTCATGATCAGATTTTTTACCAGTACAAATATCTTCTACAACTTTATCTAATTCTTCACCTAAGAACATAGAAATGATTGCTGGTGGTGCTTCGTTTGCTCCTAAACGATGATCGTTTCCAGCAGAAGCAATTGACATACGTAAGATTTCAGCATATTCATCAACAGCTTTAATTGTACAAGCTAATGCAGCTAAGAATGGTTTATTTTCTTCAGGATTTTTTCCTGGATTAAATAAGTTGATTCCTGTATTAGTAATTACTGACCAGTTATCATGTTTACCAGAACCATTAACTCCAGCAAATGGTTTTTCATGTAATAAACAACGTAAACCATGTTTTTTAGCGATATCTTGAGCAATTTGCATTAATAAATGGTTGTTATCTGTAGTAATATTTACTTTTGCATAAACACAAGCAACTTCATGTTGTGCTGGTGCAACTTCATTATGTTTTGTTTTAGATGGAATTCCATATTTCCATAATTCAGCATCTAAATCTTTCATGAAAGCCGCAACTTTACGTTTTAAAGAACCGAAATAATGATCTTCTAATTCTTGTCCTTTTGGTGCCATAGCTCCAAATAAAGTTCTACCAGTTAATTTTAAATCCATACGTTCTTGATAATATTTATCATCAACTAAGAAATATTCTTGTTCAGCCCCTACTGAAGCAGAAACTTTAGTTACCCCTTCAACCCCGATTAAAGGTAACAAACGACAAGCTGCTTTACTTAAAGCATCACATGATCTAAGTAAAGGTGTTTTCTTATCTAATGCTTCCCCTGTATATGAACAGAATAACGTTGGAATATATAATGTTCCATCTTTAACGAATGCAGGTGATGTACAATCCCATGCTGTATATCCTCTGGCTTCGAAAGTAGCTCTTAAACCACCTGATGGAAATGAAGAAGCATCAGGTTCTCCTTTTCTTAATGTTTTCCCACTAAATTCTAAAACAGCTTTTGACCCATCTGGTTCTAAGAAAGCATCATGCTTTTCAGCAGTTAATCCTGTCATTGGTGTAAACCAGTGAGTAAAATGTGTAGCTCCATGTTCAACTGCCCAAATTTTCATTGCATTCGCAATAACAGTTGCACATTCTTTTGATAATTCTTCGCCTTTATCAAGCGATTCATGGAATGCTTTATATGTTGATTTAGGAATTCTTTCCTTCATAACATCATCAGTAAAAGCTAGGCATCCATAATCTTCAACTAACTTGTTAAATTCCATCTTTGTATCCCCCTTATTTAGTATATAAATTATCATTTATATGATGTCATTATACAAACGAAAATATGGGTTGTCAATAACCATCACAAAGTTTTTATCATTTTAATAATTTTTTATTTATTTTATACAAAAAAAGAGCTGCATACTATTGAGCAGCAGTTCTTTTAGCTTTCTTTTCTTCTTTTCTTCTTTTCTTTTCCCATTTACGATGAGTTTGGTTATATTCTTCAACTTGACAGTGAATTCTCTTATTTGAATGAACAACAGCATCCACAAATCCCATTTGATCTTTTGGAGCAACAGTTTGACGAGTTCCATCGTCCATATAGATTTCATATGAATGTGCATTTGTAATGATCTTTGTCATTTTAGCGATTGGATCAGTAATTGTTTCACAGTTCATTAAGTTTATTTCTTTTGTTTTTCCAATTCTTCTATGAATTTCTAAAGTTCTTCTTTTTACAACATATTTATAAGGTCTATATCCAAATAAATATCCAACAGCAACAACTCCTAATACAATAATTGCAGGTAAATCACTAAAATTACCTGAAACAATCATATACACCACATAGATTACATAAAATACACTAAAGTATGCAGCAGGTAAATTTAATTGAACTTTAAATTCTTTTTCAAATGGTGTTAATTCCGCATTTGATTCGACTTTTTTTGATTCCATAAAAACCCCTCTTTAATTCTATACTTTCAATATTTAATAAATATCAATTTTCTTTAATAAAGTCAACTCATATTCATTAAATATTTTTTTATAAAATAAGGGACGGGGAAGCCCGCCCTTATTTATTATCTTATTTAATTTATCAATATTAAGCTTCTGCAGCTTGTTTGTTTTGATATTTTTCGTAAGAGATTAAGAATGGTACATAGATAACTGTTGAAACAACAATTAAGATTGCTTGAGTTACTGCACCCATTACGTTAGCACCACATGCTAAGAAACCAAATACGATTGGTGGAGTTGTCCAAGGTACTGTTAAACATGCAACTGGACAGAATCCGATAACTGTTAATACATAACCAATAATGATTGTGATTAATGGAGCAACTACGAATGGAATACCTAAGATTGGGTTTAATACCATTGGTACACCGAATGTAACTGTTTCATTGATGTTGAATAAACCTGGAACTAATGATAATGTAGCGATTGCTTTGTTATCTTCACGTTTACCAAAAATCATGATTGCGATTACTAAACCGATAGTAACACCTGAACCACCGAATTCACCCCACATTTGTAATGCATACATGTTGATGATGTTTGTTGGTTTTTCACCTTTGTTGAATTTTTCAACGTTT
>NZ_JAJDKA010000034.1:0-31779 GCF_020589945.1 Faecalibacillus sp. MSK20_93
TTATTCAAATTTAAGTACTTTTTTATTTATTGTCCTTGACATGGGGTCCACATTATTTAAAATCATAACATCCTTTTTTTAAACAGAACAAAATAGAAATAATTACAAATGGTCTAAAGGATAAAAAAGGATATCCAAATAAAAAAATAAGTGATCATTTTCCAATCGTTTTAGAATTAGAGGAGGATATAATTCATGAATAAAAATAGCTTTAATTTTGAATTAGAGAGTAAAGAAATACCGTTTGATGTTATAAAAGAAGCAATATCAATTATTGATATCGCCTCACGTAATTATGTGTCGGCGAATATCGTAGAATATAACGGAAATATTGATTCTTATATTAGACGTTCTTCTGCTGCTTCAATTGCTGAAGTTATGAATTCAAAAAAAGAAATTGATATTCAAACTGATTTGGGAGAAATTGATTATCAAGAATTCAAATATGAAGTATATTTAACTGTTAAGGGGTTAGATAATTATAAGTATAGAATGTTTTTTGTAAGATATGGTTCAATTTCATATCCTGTTACAATTGTTTTAAATAGGGATATTGCAGAAAAAAGTCTTGGAAAAACGCAAACAAAATATTTTATTTCTAATGAGGATAATTTAAGAGATATGTTAAATGAAATTATTAATTCTTCGTATATTTTTAGCATTGTACAAAGTTTAATAAATGAAGCATTAAGAAGAGAGAATAAGGATAATTAAAGAGGAAAAATATGAAGAAAAAGCAATTATTATTAGCTCTATACTAAGATTAATGATTATAGTTGCAATGTTTTTATTGCCATTTATTATAAATTATATTTACTCAATAGACCTGCATATTAGTTTTTTCAAACATTCTTATGAAAGAAATCAATTATTACTGTTTTATTCAAGTTTTCTTTCTGTTTTAGCAACATTATTTTTAGGTGAAGTATCTGTTTATCAAGCGTTACAAAATAATAAAAAGAGTAAAGAAATTGATGAATTAAAGACTGAAATTGCTAATCGTTATCTTTCTATGATAGAAAATAACGATAGGCCACAATTTAGTATAAACCTTTCATCAATGGGAGGTTTATATTCAAACTTAGAAATAACAATTCTAAATGTATCAAAAGTGATTGCTTCAGAAATAGAGCCAAAAAAGTTTATAATAACGTATGATGGAAGTTCTAAAAATTATAATGTTGAGCAGCAAACAAAAAATATATTAGGATCTAAGGAATCTCTAATACTTAAATATAAAAATATTTTTACAAAGGAAGAAGAAAATATTGTTTCTTTCACTTTAGAATTTAGCTGTAGGAATGAAAAAGGAAGACAATATTTTTTCGAAGCAAAAAAAGAAGTTGAAATTTCTAAAAATGATTTAGATCAATCACAATGGGAAATAGAATGTCTAAAGAACCAATAATAAAAATTTGATTATAAAGAAGTACTAAAAAAAGTCTATGTAATAGATATTTATTTTTTTATGATACTAGAAAGTATAATTAGTAAAAAATATACGCTAATTAGAGTTATCAAGATTTTATTTACACAATTTTATATTATAAGAAGGTGATGGTATCAATGATAAATCTAAAAAAAGATGAAGAAAAAAATGAGAATAAAAATCAAACCTATGGGATAATAACTATTAAAGATAAAATACATAATTCAAAAGAAGAATTTATGTACCTTATTTCTTTGTATAATCAAGCAAAATCATATAATACAGTTACATATGACTTTTCTAATTGTAAATATATAAGTTTTATTTGTTTAGTTATTTTTAAAATGTGTGTTGATAGATTAGAACTACAAGATCATAAAAAAATATTTATTATTTTAGGGGATGATAAAAATAAAGTTAGGATAAAAGAAATAGAAAATTTATCTAAAGAAAATCAAGATGATTTTTTATTTCTTAGTAATTATTCTGATAAACAAAGAGATATGCCATTGGATGATTTAGAAAGATATGAAAAAGTAATAAATAATAGCTTTTTATATACTAGATTAGAACAAATTGTTGGAGAACTGGTTGGTAATGTAATTACGCATTCTAATGATGGAATTGATTATGGACAATATAAAATGTATTTTGGAATTAGAGTGACATCTAAATTGGTTCAAATTATTGTATCAAATAATGGAAAATCATTTAGTGAAGTTATATTTAATAGTGAAAAGTCTAAACAAAATGAATATGATGTATCTTATAAAGATAGCCGTTTTATTAATACAGCTCTACAACCTAAATTTACAACTAGACCAAATAATGTAGGTGGTTTAGGATTAAGTGTTATGGATAAATTAGTCAGTGACTATTTTGGTAAAATAGAAATTATTTCAGGAAAAGCATATTTTTGTAAGGAATACAAGGATGATTACATAAAAATAATAAATGATTTATTATATCCAATACCTTGTACAGTTGTCTTTATTGAAATAGAAAAAGAAAACATAAATGATAAAGAATTGCAATCACTTGTTGATTTAACAATGCTTAATTCGATGTTAATATGAGGATAGAAAAATGTGTATTTTTTGTTTTTTAGATAAACAAAACCAAAAAGTTTTAAGAAAAAAAGCGGAAGCTTTATCAAATAGTTATGAACAAAGTTTAGACATATATAAGAAAATATATATAGAAGATTATAAAAAAGAATTAAATAAAAATATTTGTATTGAATATACACGATTAAAAGCTCAAAAAGATTGTATAAAAGAAATAGATATTAATAAAATAGAAAAAGTCTTTGATGTTTTCAAAGATGTATATATATCTTGGATTAATAATAATACTTCTAATTCAAAAGAAAAAGTACTCAATTTTTTTAAGGAAAATAATTTGTTAGAAGAAATAGATTTAAATAATGTGTTAATGTTTAGAGCAAGAAAAAGTGAAGAAGAACTAAAATCTATAGATATGTTACATATTCCTTTTACAAAGAGATTTTTAATAAAAAATCAAAGATATAGTTTACCAGGACGCCCGATGTTGTACTTAGGTTTTACACCTAAATATATTTTTAAAGAAATTAATTGTAATTATGAGAATTCAGTTTATATTTCAGGGTTCTATTTAAAAGAAGATTGTCATCTAAAAGTTTTTGATTTTAGATATAATTTAAGTTTTTTAATAAACGATGAACTTGACCCAATTTTTAATAAACAAGAAAAAGAAATATTAAATAAAAATAATTTTGAAGTAGAAATAATAAGATCCATTGCTGCGTCCATTTGTAGTTTTACAAAAAAAGGTGAGTATTTTAATGAAGAATATGTTCTTCCACAAATAGTATCCGAAGTAATATCTGATGAAAAGTATGATGGTCTATTATATACATCATCTAAAACAGAGGAAAGTAGTAAAGTTTCTCCATTTATCGATGCTAACTTAGTATTGTTTACAAAATATGATAAAAATAGAATTTATGATCCTTTATATGCATATGATAATGATATTATACAAAAAATGTTTATAACAAATCCTGTAAACATTCTTGACTTTAAAGGTGAAAAATATAATACTTTTTTTGATATGAGGGAAATTAAAGATAGATTAACAGAGTTTATTATGGAAATTCCTGGGAGTATGTTAAAAGAAGCAATTTTAAACGTGGAGACTAAACACTATGCTGAAGAAACTTTAGAAAAAGAAATCTTTTTTTTGATTATTTATGAAATATTACTTAAATATGAAAAGGGGAGAATAGAATTATATGAAAATAATAAAGATTTATGAAATAATTAATAACAATAATAGATTTGAAAATCCAGAAGATGCTAAAAAAGTTTATAAAGTGATGAAGAGTGTATACTTCACAAATGATATCATAATGGATTTTTCAAGTATCACTTATATTCTTACTTCAGCGATTAATCATTCTCTAGGTGTTTTTATAATAAAATACGGATATGAAAATGTTATGAAGAAAGTTAGTATATCAAATATAGAAAATGATAATTTAAAATATCCAATAGCTCTTTCTATAAAACTAATGAATGAAAAATATGAAGAAGAAATAAAAAGTAAATCAATAAAATTATATGATTACTTTAATAAAAATGAATTGAACAATGAAGATGGTGACAAATTAAAAAATCAGATTATAGAAATTTATAAAATGAATGAAGTAGTTTTATTAGATTTTGGTAATATTGCTAAAATAACTAAAGAATTTTTCAAAAATGCAACAAGTGAACTTTTTAGCAAATATGATAAAGATCAATTAAAAGAAAGCATACTAGTTTCAAATATACAAAATAAAGAAATTAGCAAAATTATTGAAGATGTTTTATATAATAAATAAATTAACCCAGGAGGTGACAACACATTGCTTAATAGTCAAACATTATGTTTTGAGTGGTTAAGAAGTAAGAAAGAAGATGTAAAACCATCTACATATGATAAATATGAGATGATTATAAATAATTATTTAGTAAGTTTCTTTGATCATAATTCATTAGAACAATTAAATATAAATATTATCAAAGAATACTTGATGAAATTACTTAATAAAGGATTATCATCAAGTGTCGTAAAAACAATCAAAAATGTCTTAAAAGCAATCTATACAACCTATGAAAATCAATATGGCTTCAACCATATTGATTTTTCATTACTCAAAATAGAAGAAGAAAAGAAAGAAACAGAATATCTAACAAATAAACAATTTAAACAATTACATCAATACTGTTTAAATAAAAACAATGATATTTGTTTAAGTATTTTACTTGCGATGGATACAGGAATGATGATTGGAGAAATTGTTGCTTTAAAAGTAAACGATATTGATTTAGAGAATCAACTAATTCATATAAGTAAAAGAGCTCAAAGAACTAAAAATGATGATATAGGATCGAAAACGATTTATGAAGTTTATGATGTAGAATGGCCAATGTTAAGAGATATAACAATTCCTAAGGAGTTGTTTTTTTATTTACAAGAATATTTAAAAGATAAAGAAAGTGATTGTTATTTAACATCTAATTTATATGTTGTCAGTGAAGTTACTAAACTACAAAGAGGATTGGATCGTATTGGAAGTAAGTATGGATTTAAAACAACTTTTAAAGATTTAAGGAATATGTATAAGGAAAGATGTTTAAAGAGTTGTATGGATATGAATATATTGATGGAGTTATTAGGTGTTCAGTCACTTAAACTTAATTTACCTGAAAATTATAAAAGTTCTAATGAAGAAAAGAAAAGACAAGTAAATAAACTGTAGGCAATGGAAAATCCATTGCCTATTTTTGTTTATTATAAGTATTAATAAAGGTGTTTAAGGAAATGAGTTGGATGAAAGAAATAGAAGTCAAAGATTTAATTAAATATATTAATCCTTTTAAAACCAGCTATTGCGATTGCTTGTGATGGAAATGGAACCAATGGTCTGACAATCGGTTGGTCTGGATTTGGTGTTTTATGGAGAAAGCCAATGGCTACAGTTTATGTACATAAAACACGTTATTCTAAACATATTTTTGATCAAGCTAAATATTATTCTATATGTTTTATGGATCAAGAACATAAAAATCAATTAGGTTATTTTGGACGTGTTTCTGGTAGAAATGAAAATAAAATGGAAAAGTGTGGAATGACTGTTAATAATGAAGATGTTGCTCCTTATTTTGAAGAGAGTTCAGTCGTTATTTTATGTAAGGTTATGGGTAAAAGTGATTTTGATCAAAAGAGTGTTGATGAAAATGTTTATGAATGGTACCAAGAAGAAGGGGTTCATAGTCAATACTATGGAGAAATTGTCAAGGTATTGGTTAAAAACTATAAGTAAAACTTATAGTCTTTATTAATAAATAAGGACTATGATTATCTTGTGAAAATGTTATCATATTACTGTAAAATAGGAGGAAGAATCAATGGGTAAATTATTATTAACTGGTGTTGATGGTAACTTAGGTCAATTAACTGCTGATGTTTTATTAACACTAGAACCAGTAGAAAACTTAATTTTTTGTGGATATAGTGAAGAATCACTAAAGAAATATGCTGAAAAAGGAATTGAAACACATGTCACAAACTTTAATAATCCAGATGGATTAGCTGAAGCTTTTAAAGGAGCAGATGCTCTAGCATTGATTTCTATGCCATTTGTTGGTGCTAAAAGACAAAATGCTCATAAAAATGCAGTAGATGCTGCTAAAGCAGCAGGTGTTAAACAAATTATTTATACATCTTTAGTCAATGCGGATGATGAAACAAATCCATCAGTAGAAAAGAAAGATCATATTTATACTGAAAAATATATTCAAGAAGTTGGTTTAGATTATCAATTTATGAGAAATTCTCAATATGCTGAAGCAATGGTCACAAATTACTTTACTTATGCACATATGAATGCACCACTTACAAATTCACAAGGTGATGGTTTAATGGCTTACATTTCACGTAAAGACTGTGCGAAAGCATTAGCTTATGCTTTACATCAATCAAATGAATTCCATCATAAAGTATGGAACATTAATGGTTTAGAATTAATGACAATTTCAACATTCTGTGCTATTGGAGATGTCAGTACAGGAAATCATGTTCCATTTGTGAATGTGACTGATGAAGAAAACTATCAAATTTGGGATGCTATGGGTGTTCCTAGAACAACAGATGGTGTATTCCAAAAAGATTCAGAAGCACCATTTTCATCAGATGGAATGGTTACATTTGCTCAAGCTATTAGAGAAGGTAAAATGGATATTCATACAAAAGACTTTACTGAACTTACAGGAGATACACCTATTTCAGTAAGATATATGTTTGATCATCAAGAAGAATTCCAAATTGGTGAAAGACATTCTCAAGATAAATAAGATATCTAATAAAAGTGAATCGATAAAGGATTCACTTTTATGATGCTCAAAAATAAAGTTTAATAATTCTATAATGAATAAATATTTTACATTTATTTAACAAAATTAAATAAATGATTTAATAAATTATAAAGAATATAAATAATTTTGCAATAAATACGCAAAATCGTTTATATAATAATATACATATGATAAAATAGCTATAAGGTGGTGAGATATATGCTATTAGATTTTAAAGTAAAAAATTATAAATCATTTCAACAAGAAGTTTCATTTTCTATGATACCAGCACCTAAACAAAAAGGATTGGATTATAGTGTTTTTGAGAAAAAAATAGATAATAAAAGAAAAAAAGCAATTTGTTCATCTGTTATTTATGGTCCTAATGCAGCAGGAAAAACCAATATTATTGGAGCAATGGATACGATGCGTGCTATTTTACTTAGAGGACATATTTTAAATATTGATGAATCTTCTATCAATGAAGCAGCAAATTGTTTGGAGTTAATACCAAATAATAAATTAAAAGAAAGAAAACCTGTTTGTTTTTATATTTCATTTATTGAAGATAATTATTGTATTGAATATTCATTTTCAATGAATATAGGTTTCTTTTTAGAAAAAAGTTTTCAAAGAGTAATTATAGATGAAAAATTATGTATTAATGATCATTTGATTTTTAATAGAAAAGACAATCATGTTGATTTAAAGTATACAAAGAAATTAGCAGATTTATTTATGGTAAATGCAGATACATTTAACAGAATGAAAGATATTGTTGATGCCAGTCTTAATTCTACAGAGTTATTTTTAATGAATGGTTTTAAACTCATCCTTTCTAGAAAAATAGTAGATTTGATTCAACAGTGGTTTAAAAATAAATTTATGGTTATTTATAAAGCAAATGCAATTGAAGTTATTCGTAGATTTGAAGATACAAACTCGCCAGGATTTTATGTTGAAAAGACCACTAATGAAGCAGCCAAAATATTTGGTTTGAATTCTAATGCAATTGGATATATGGTATCCGATGATGATCATCAAACAAAATTATGTTCAATTTTAAATGATGAAAATAATCAGGAAAAAATAATTATTAATGCAAAGATTTTTGAATCCTATGGAACCATTCGTTTTATTAATTTATTTCCTTTAGTATTAAAAGCAATTTATACGGGAGGAACATTAGTTATTGATGAATTTGATGCTTCTATTCATCCAATGGCGTTAATGAATATTATTAATATTTTTCATGATGATGAAATTAATATTCATCATGCACAATTGATTTTTGATAGTCATAATCCAATTTTCTTAAATTCTAACTTGTTTAGAAGGGATGAAATAAAATTTGTTGAAAGAAATGAAGAAAATGATTTGAGTGATTTATATTGTTTATCAGATTTTAAAACAGCAGGGAAAAATGGTGTTAGAAAAAATGAAGATTATATGAAAAATTATTTTATTTCTCAATATGGAGCAATATGTGATATTGATTTTTCACCAATATTTAAAGAATTGATTTCAAAAGGAGATAACTGATATGGAAAGAAAGTTAACAAAAAAGTATCACTTCAGTGTCGAAGGGGAAACTGAAAAATGGTATCTTGATTGGTTAAAAGATAATATAAATCAATGTAATCGTTCTAGATATAAAGTAGTTATGGATTGTAAAGTAGAAAAAGATCCTTATAAACGTGCTAAAAAAATGGTTATTACAAGCAAAACAGAAATTTGGCATTTATCTGATTACGAAAGTAATGATTGTTTTCACGTTCAACAATTTCATCATACTATTGATCATTTAAAAAAAGCTTCTCGTATTAAAAATATTACTTATAAATTTGGATATAGTAATTTTACTTTTGATTTGTGGATGATTCTTCATAAAATGGATTGTAATAAAATGATGATAGATAGGAAACAATACATCACGATGATCAATAAGGCTTATAATAAGAAATTTAAGAGTATGGATGATTATAAACATAAAGATCACTTTCATAGTTGTTTACAACAACTTAACATAGAAGATGTTAAAAAAGCAATCAAACGCTCAAAAAATATCATGTCTTCAAATAAAGAAAAGGGTTATGTTATACAAAATTATAAAGGTTATCAATTTTATAAAGAAAACCCGTCTTTGATGATATGGAAAGTCATTGAAAAAATATTTCAAGATTGTCATTTGTAATTAAATAAATATATTGAAAATCCATTTTATCTACTTTTAATAGACATTTTTTGTGTTTTATGTCATAATACCAAAGCTACTTAAAAGAAAGGAATGACGATATGATATCAACACAAAATGTCTCATTAAGATATGGAGATAGAGCATTATTTGAAAATGTTTCTGTTAAATTTACAGAAGGTAACTGTTATGGAATTATTGGTGCCAATGGTGCTGGTAAATCTACATTTTTAAAAATCTTAGCAGGAGAAATTGAACCTAATAAAGGGGAAGTTATTATTGAACCTCATAAAAGATTATCTGTTTTAAAACAAGATCACTTTGCTTATGATGAAAATAAAGTTGTTGAAACTGTTATTATGGGTAATAAAAGACTTTATGAAATCATGCAAGAAAAAGAAAGATTATACGCAAAAGAAGATTTTAATGATGAAGATGGTATTTTACTTGGTGAATTAGAAGGTGAATTTGCGGATATGGATGGTTGGAACGCTGAAGCTGATGCTGAAACAATGCTTAATGGTTTAGGAATTACTTCTGAGTTTCATGATATGTATATGAAAGATTTAGATGGAAATCAAAAAGTAAAAGTTTTATTAGCGCAAGCCTTATTTGGTGATCCAGATATTTTATTATTAGACGAACCAACAAACCACTTGGATTTAAAAAGTATTAATTGGTTAGAAAACTTCTTGTTAAATTTCAAAAATACTGTCATTGTTGTTTCTCATGACCGCCATTTTTTAAATAAAGTTTGTACACATATTGCTGATATTGACTATAGCCGTATTCAATTATACGTTGGAAACTATGATTTCTGGTATGAATATAGTCAAATGCAAATTCAACAAGCGAAAGATCAAAATAAAAAAGCTGAAGCAAAGAAAAAAGAATTGGAAGAATTTATTGCAAGATTCAGTGCCAATGCTTCAAAAGCCAAACAAGCAACTTCTAGAAAGAAATTATTAGATAACTTAGAAATGGTCGATATTAAACCATCTCTTAGAAGATATCCATTTATTGGTTTTAAACCAGGAAGAGAAGTTGGAAATATTGTTTTAAATGTTGAAGGTCTTACAAAATTTGTAGATGGAGAAAAGCTTATTAATAATGTTTCATTCTCTATTCAACCAAATGAAAAAGTTGCTTTTGTAGGAGATGATAAAGCAACTGAAGCTTTCTTTAAAATTATTATGGGTGAAGATGAAGATTATGAAGGAGAATTTAAATGGGGTGTGACAACAAGCCAATCTTATTTTCCTAAAGATAACTCAAAATATTTTAATGACTGTGAATTATCACTTGTTGATTGGTTAAGACAATTTACAGATGGAACAGTATATGAACAAGATTTAAGAGGATGGTTAGGAAGAGTGTTATTCTCTGGAGAAGAAGCTTTAAAGAAAGCCAATGTTTTATCTGGAGGAGAAAAGGTAAGATGTATGCTTGCTAAAATGATGATGGAAGATGCTAATGTTCTTATTTTTGATGAACCAACAAACCATTTGGATCTTGAATCAATTCAAGCTTTAAACCAAGGTCTTATTCAATTTAAAGAAAATATTTTATTTACATGTCATGATCATCAATTTGTACAAACAATTGCTAATAGAATTATTGAATTTAATAAAGATGGTATGATTGATCGTTTATCAACATACGATGAATATTTAGAATATAAAGAAGAATTAGAAACAAAATAAAGGATCCAAGAAGGATCCTTTATTCGTTTACGATATATAATGTTTTATAAGGGAAGGAAATTTGAAAAAAATTTTTTTCTAAGAAAGATGTTTAAATATTATTTATCTTTCTTGCTATTATCATAATAAACAATTGTGAACTGAATATTTCTTATTAAACAAAAAAAGCCTTTTTTAAAGACTTTTTTGTTTAAATAATAATTGGGAAGGGAATATGAATTTATTATTTAACGAAAGATGATTGATCTTTCATGGTTATAATATAGATGAAAACTATAATAGAACAATGGTTCAATCATGTGTTTTTATGTGATGTCATAAAATTAAATGATAAAGAAGATTGAAAAAAATTATCATTTTGGTAAAATTGTTTTAAACAATGTGAGGTGATAAAGTGGAATTACATTTTACAAAAATGGAAGGTATTGGAAATGACTATATTTATGTTGATGGGATCCATCAAGAAGTACCGATGGATGCTGAATTTATTAGTCGTATTTCTAATCGCCATTTTGGTATTGGTGGAGATGGGATGATCGTTATTTTAAAGTCTGATCAATATGATTTTAAAATGCGTATGTTCAATCTAGATGGTAGTGAAGGAATGATGTGTGGAAATGGAATTCGTTGTTTTGCTAAATTTTGTTATGACCATCATTTAACAGATAAAAAGGTTTTAAATATTGAAACAAAGGCAGGTTTACGTATTGTAGAACTTATTTTTGATGGGGATGAAGTTGTTGGCGCAAAAGTAGATATGCAAGAACCAATTTTAAATTGTAAAGACATTCCTGTTATTTTTGATCAAGAAAAAATGATTAATGAAAAAGTGATGATTGGAGATCAAGAATATGCTTTAACAGCTGTTTCTATGGGGAATCCCCATGTCATTACGTATGTTGATTCATTAGATTTTGATATTGAAACAATAGGAAAACAATTTGAACATCATCAAATATTTCCAGAATCAGTCAATACTGAATTTGTTGAAGTAATCAATGATCATTATTTAAAAATGCGTGTATGGGAAAGAGGCAGCGGGGAAACAATGGCTTGTGGAACAGGTGCCTGTGCCGTTATGTATGCAAGTTATTTGAATGGTTATTGTAAAGAAAAAGCAACAGTTGAGCTTCTTGGAGGAAAGTTAGAAATTGAACTTCAAGAGGGACATATTTTTATGACAGGTCCAGCAACAACTGTGTTTGAAGGAAAAATAAAAATATAAGGAGGAAATTTATGTTACAAACAGCAGAAGAAATTATTAAGTATATTGGTGATGCAAAGAAACAAACACCAATTAAAATGTATTTAAAAGGTGAAAATTTACCTGATACAGATGCATTCCATTTATTTGGAGATAGTCATTTTAAAATTGCTATTGGAGATTTAGATGCCATCAATGCTTATGTTGAAGAAAATAAAGATTTAATCAAAGATTCATTTATTGAACAAGATCGTCGTAACAGTGCGATTCCAATGTTAGATATGAGAAATATCAATGCACGTATTGAACCAGGATGCTTCATTCGTGAAAATGTTTCTATTGGAGATAATGCCGTTATCATGATGGGTGCTGTTATCAATATCGGTGCTAAAATTGGTGAGGGATCAATGATCGATATGGGTGCTGTTTTAGGAGGACGTGCTGAAGTTGGAAAACATTGTCATGTTGGAGCTGGAGCAGTGTTAGCTGGTGTTATTGAACCACCTAGTGCGTCACCTGTTATTCTAGAAGATGATGTTTTAATTGGTGCAAATGCGGTTGTTATCGAAGGTGTTCATATTGGTAAAGGTGCAGTTGTAGGTGCAGGAAGTATTGTTACTCAAGATGTACCTGCTGGTGCGGTTGTTGTTGGAAATCCAGCAAGAATCATCAAAGAACAAAAAGATGAAAAAACTGAAGGTAAAACACAATTAATGGATGATTTACGTAAAATCTAGGATACGATTATGGAAGAATTATTAGATCAAATAAGGACATGGCGTCGTCATTTACACGCCATTCCTGAAATCGGTTTTCAAGAATATAAAACATCAAAGTATCTTTATGAAGAATTAGAAAAAATGGGGTATCAACCTTTAAAAATAACAGAGACGGGAATCGCTGTTTATCTTGATTTTCATAAAGAAAAAACACTTGCTTTTAGAAGTGATATCGATGCTTTAGAAATTGAAGAACAAACAGGTGTATCATTTAAAAGTACACATCAAGGAAAAATGCATGCCTGTGGTCATGATGGACATATGACAGCACTTCTTGGACTTGCTTATAAGCTAAAAGATGTTCAAGATCTACCACATAATGTTTTGCTTATTTTTCAACCAGGAGAAGAAGTGGTCAATGGGGCACCATCAATTATTAATACAGGTATTTTTGAAAAATATCATGTTAAAGGAATTTATGGTTTACATATGTTCCCAGATGTTGATGAAGGGAAAATTGCTTGTCGTAAAGGTCCTTTAATGGCTGAAAGTGGTGAATTGGATGTAACGGTTCATGGTAAAAGTGCACATGCGGGTAAGTATCATGAAGGAATTGATTCAATTGTGATTGCGAGTTTTTTGATTAGTAATTATCAAAGTATCATTTCACGAATGATTTCGCCTATGCAACCTTGTGTTTTAAATATAGGTGAAATACACGGGGGAACGGTCAGAAATATTGTGGCTAGTCAAACAAGTTTCCATGGAACTCTTAGAACGTATAGTGAAGAAGTTTTTTCACGTATTGTAGAAGCAATGAAAGGGTTTAATCAAGGAATGGAACAAGCATATCATTGTCAAATTGATTTTGCCTGTCAGCCTTTTAACCCACCTGTTTTAAATGATGCACATTTATATGAAGAACTTAAAAAGAATGTTGGCGCAAACTTCGAAGAACTTGAAGAACCTGTGATGTTAGCAGAAGACTTTGCTCATTATCAAAAAGTGATTCCTGGTGTTTTCTTTTATGTGGGGACAAGATGTAAAGAATATACTTCAGGTCTACATACACCAACTTTCAATTTTCATGAAGAGGTTTTAGTACAAGCTGTTGAACTTTATGAAAAACTTGCAAGAAATGTACAATTGGGGGACTAAAAATGAATTATTATGATAGATCATTGGATGCTTTAATGCATGCTTATGGAAGATATAATGTCACATTTGATCATGGAGATGGCATTCATTTATATGATGTAAATCAAAAAGAATATATTGATTTCTTTTCAGGAATTGGTGTTAATTCTTTTGGTTATAATTATCCAGCTTATGTAGAAGCCATGGAAAAACAATTACATAGATTAATGCATATTTCTAACTACTTTAATACTGTTGAAACAATTGAAGCAGCTGAATGTGTTAAAAAAGCTACAAAATTAGATAAAGTATTCTTTACAAATTCAGGAGCTGAATCAACAGAAGGTGCTTTAAAACTTGCACGTAAATATTATTATCAAAAACATGGAAAAGCGGATAGTGAAATTATTTCTTTAAATCATTCTTTCCATGGAAGAACAACAGGATCTGTTAAACTTACAGGAAATGCACATTATCAAGAAGCGTTTGGACCTTTAATTGAAGGTGTTAAATATGCCAATATCAATGATTTAGAAAGTGTTAAAGCATTAGTAAATGAAAAAACAGCAGCTATCATCGTTGAACCTGTTCAAGGTGAAGGTGGCGTCTATGTTTGTTCAAAAGAATTCTTAACAGGTTTAAGAAGTCTTTGTGATGAAAAAGATATTGCTTTAATTTTAGATGAAGTTCAATGTGGTATGGGTCGTACAGGAACAATCATGACTTATTTCCAATACGATATCTTACCTGATATTTTATGTTTAGCTAAAGGAATTGGGGCAGGTTTTCCAATGGGAGCTTTTGTCGCAAATAAAAAATTTGCTGCTGCGATGGAACCTGGAGATCATGGTTCTACTTATGGTGGAAATCCAATGGCTGGTCAAGCATGTAGAACGGTCTTTAAAATCTTAGAAGAAACAAAAATGCTTGATCATGTTCAAGATATCAGTGAATATTTAATTGAAAAATTAGATGATTTAAAAGATAAATATTCTTGTATTAAAGAAAGACGTGGTTTAGGATTGATGATTGGTTTAGAATTTGATCGACCAGTTAAAGATATTGTTCAAACTTGTTTAGATAATGGACTTATTGTTGTTATGGCAGGAGCGAATGTTATAAGAATGTTACCACCATTTATTACAACTGAAAAAGATGTTGATCAAGCAATTGCTATTTTAGATCAAGCAATTGAAAAAAATATTTAAAAAATTGAAAAAATTAAAAGAAAAATAGGATGTTTTTGACATATATAATGATGAGGTGATAAATATATGTTGAAATATCCTATTTTTTTACAAGATAATGAAAACAGTTGTGGGGCATACTGTATTAAAATGCTCTTAAGCTTTTATAAAAGAGATGATGAAATTAAAAATATTAAAAAGCGTTGTCGTCTTACCAAAGAAGGCATTACGGTTTATGGATTGATACAAGTTTTAAAGAAATATCATCTAGAAGCAAAAGCTTATCAATGTGAGTTTAAACATTTATTTGAAGAAGTCAATTGTCCAGCAATCGTGCATTTAAAACAAGATGATCTCTATCATTATGTCATCCTCTATAAAGTTAAAGATGGATATTTTTTAGTAGGAGATCCAGCTAAAGGACTCATAAAAATGTCTTATGAAAGTTTTTCAAAGCAGTTTACAGGAATTATTATCATGATTGATCATGTAGGAATGCCAATTACTAAAAGAACGAATTATACTTTTCAAAATTTTTTAAAAGATCATTTTAAACAGCATTATCAAACAATCATTAAGATGATGATTAAAACCATTATTATTTCAATGCTTACAATGATTTTTTCTCATTATTATCAATTGATGATTGATTCTTTTTCAAAGTATCCAATCTATCAAATTGTTTTCATTTCTCTTGGCTTTACAGTGCTCTATGCCTTTAAACTTTTATTAGATTATTTAAGAAGACAACAAATTTTAGAATTAAGCAGAGAACTTAATCAAGAATATGCTTTAAAAACCATGCAAAATCTTATTTATCAAGATTATGATTACATGGATGGTTTAGAAAAAGGAACATTGTTATCAAGATCACAAAATTTATTTGAATTAAGTCAATATTTTATAGAATTTTATCATGTGATCTTTATTGATAGTATTTTAATGCTTTTCATTTTGATTTTTATTTTATCGATTCAATTCTTTTTGTTTTTGATTGTTTTATTGATAATGGTTATTATTTTTTTAGTATTTTATTTTTATAGTAAAAAACTACATATTGAAAATAAAAAAATATTAGAACAAAAAGAACATTTAAATGATGGCCTATTAGAATTTCAAGAAAACTATTTTCAAACAATTCAGTTTAAAGTTAAAAAAATGATGAAAAATAAACTAGGATATCTCTATGATACTTACTTTATGAATGTCTATCATCATGATGAAATGACCAATATACATCAAGTTCAATTAGAAGCCTTGATTCAAATCATGATTATGGCTGTCTTATTATTGGCAATCATCATTTATAAAAAGCAACAAATGACCCTTGGAACAGTGATGCTTGTTTATTTATTACTTTCTTATATGATCAATCCTTTAATGAAAATATCAGTCTTTATTGCGATGCATGATGAATTACAAATTATTTTTGAAAGATATAAAGAAATGTTACCTGAAAAAAGAGATAGGAAAAAGAAAATCAAAAAGATAAAAAGCATTGAATTAAAACATGTAAGTTTTAGTTATGGTTATACCCGACCTCTTTTTGATCATTTTCAATTAAAAATAGAACGTTCATTATTTATTCAAGGTAAAACAGGAAGTGGTAAATCAACACTTTTGAAACTTATCATGAATCAATTACAACCAACAAAAGGAGAAATTGTTATTAATGGAATCAATCTACAAGAACTTGATTTAAATAGTTATTATAGTCATATTAAATATTTAAATAAAACTCCCGTTTTTTATAAAGAATCATTAAGAACGAATATGATTTTTGATCGTTTGTTTTTAGAGGATAAAATGATAGAATTATTGCATTATTTTATGTTGGATGATTTAGTAAATGGTTTAGATTTGAAACTGGATGAACAGGGTGGTTTTTTATCGTCGGGACAAGGACAGCTTGTGATGATTATTCGTGCACTATTAAGTGAACCCGATGTTTTGATTTTAGATGAAGCATTTAGTAATATAGATCAAGAAAGATTACAATTATTGATAAATTATCTAAATTTTCAAAAGATCATCGTGATTATTGTTTCTCATCAAATAAATATGATGAACTGCCAGTTTGACTGTGTTATAATTGATTCAGGAAAAATAGTGGGTGAGGAAGATTATGGAAATAGATTTAGCACTTAATAATGAAGTAGAAGATTTTAAAGAAGATTATGAAAGTATTTATTTAGAAATTATTAAAGAAGCATGTAAACAATTAGATATTCATGATGATTTAGAATTATCAGTTATTTTTGTAGATGATCAGCGTATTCATGAAATCAATAAGGAATATCGTAAAATTGATCGTAGTACAGATGTTATTAGTTTTGCTTTAGAAGATAGTGAACAATATTATATTGAAGGTATGCCAAGAGAAATAGGAGATATTTTTATTTCAATTGATCATGCTAAAATGCAAGCAGAAGAATATGGTCATTCATTTTATCGAGAAATGTGTTTTTTATTTACACATGGTTTATTACATTTACTTGGATTTGATCATATGAATGAAGAAGATGAAAAAGTGATGTTTTCAAGACAAAAAGAAATATTGAATGCTTTAAATATTGAAAGGAAATAATATGGATCAAAATAAATTAATCGATTTAGCTTGGAAAGCAAGAGAAAATGCGTATGTTCCTTATAGTCATTTTAAAGTGGGAGCTTGTATTGCTTTAAAAGATGGAACATTTGTTCAAGGATGTAATATTGAAAATGCTGCTTATGGGTCAACAATGTGTGCAGAAAGAAATGCTGTCTTTGGCGCTTATTGTAAAGGTTATCGCAAAGAAGATATTATTGGACTAGCAATTGTTGCTGATTGTAGTCCGATTGCTTCTCCATGTGGGGCATGTCGCCAAGTATTATCAGAACTTGTTGATTTAGAAATGCCCATCTTTCTAGCAAATAAAGAAAAAGTAGAAAAACATACAATTGGTGAATTATTACCAATGGTATTTATAGGAGAGAGTTTATGAGTTTTAAATCAGGATTTGTCAGTATTGTAGGACGTCCAAATGTTGGAAAGTCTACCTTATTAAATCAAATATTAAAAACAAAGCTTGCAATCATGTCAGATGTTGCTCAAACAACACGTAATACAATTCAAGGTATTTATACAGATAATGAAGCACAAATCATTTTTATGGATACACCAGGAATCCATAAACCTCAAGATGGTTTAGGAAACTTTATGAATACGACGGCTTTAAATAGTATTTATGGAGTGGATATGGTTTTATTTATTGCACCAGCAAATGAAACGATTGGTAGAGGAGACCGTTTTATTATTGAAAGATTAAAAGAAGCGGATGGACCGGTTTTCCTTTTACTTAATAAATGTGATCTTGTTTCTAAAGATGAAGTTATTAAAAAATTAACAGAATGGAAAGAACTTTTTGATTTTAAAGAAATCATTCCTATTTCAGCTTTAGAAGATCAAAATGTGGATACATTGATTTCTACAATTAAAACATATTTAAATGAAGGAATAATGTATTATCCAAAAGATCAAATGACAGATCATCCAGAAAGATTTGTAATGGCTGAATTTATTAGAGAAAAGATCCTTTATTTTACAAGAGAAGAAGTTCCTCATAGTGTTGCGATTGTTGTTGAAAGAATGGCAGAATTAGAGGATGGCAGCGTAGAAGTTATTGCGACAATTGTTGTTGATCGTAAATCTCAAAAGGGTATTTTGATTGGTAAACAAGGAAGGATGATCAAAAAAATTCGTCAAAATGCACAAAGAGAAATGAAACGTTTTTTACAAACAACAGTGCATTTGGAATTGTTTGTTAAAGTTGAAAATAATTGGCGTAATAAACAAAAATATTTAAAAGAATTTGGTTATAACGAAGATGACTATTAAAAAAGAAGAAGTTGTTTCTTTAGGTATTGTTTTAAAGACGCATCCTTATAAAGAAAGTGATTCTTTAGTCACTGTGTATTTTAAAGATTATGGAAAAATGACTTTGATTGCTCGGGGTGTAAAAAAATTAAAAAGTAAAAATGCTTCGGCTTGTCAAAGTCTTACACTTTCAGAGTTTACTTTTATACCTAGAAATGGTTTATCAACGATGATTAAAGCAAGTTCGGTTGATTTTTATCGTTATATTAAAGAAAATCTTGAATTAGAAGCTTATGCAAGTTATTTTATGGAATTTGTTTTAAAGAATGAAGAAGATAATCAACCGGATTTAGAAATCTTTGATACTTTAAAAAAATCATTAGATGCTCTAAATCATGGTTATCCCTATCCATTGGTTTATCTATTATATAATGCATTTATTTTAAAAAGATGCGGGATGGCTTTACAAGTTGATGGCTGTGTAAGATGTTTAAGACAAGATCATATAGCAGGAATCAGTTTAGAAGATGGGGGCTTTGTCTGTCATGATTGTTTATCACTTCATGATAAACAATTAGATAAGGTAACATTAAAGGCTTTTCGTCATATTAATAAATTAACGATTGATTCTATTGATCAACTTAAAGTACCGGATGAATCTATTGATTTATTAATGGAAATTATGGATTACTATGTTGATGAGATGACGGGGATTTTATTTAAAACAAAGAAAATGATTCAAAGTCTTTCAAAAATATGACAAAAGTAGACACTTTTGTCTTTTTTTATAAACATATTTTGACTATAATAGAAACAAAAGTAAGGGGAGGATTTATAGATGGGACAATTTTTACCGATAAATAGAAAAGAAATGGAAGAAAGAGGATGGCAAGAGGTAGATTTTGTCTATATTTGTGGTGATGCTTATGTAGATCACCCTTCATTTGGAGCAGCTATTATTTGTCGTACATTAGAGGCAAATGGTTTTAAGGTTGCTTTTTTATCGCAACCAGATTGGCATAAGGTAGAAGAATTTAGGCAATTTGGGAAACCTCGCTTGGGTTTTTTAATTTCTTCAGGAAATATTGATTCAATGGTCAATCACTATACTGTTTCTAAAAAAAGAAGACATAAAGATTCTTATACATCAGGTGGTGAAGGTTTTAAAAGACCAGATAGGGCGGTTATTGTTTATAGTCAAATGGCAAGACAAGCATTTCCTGATGCTAATATTTTAATTGGAGGAATTGAAGCTTCTCTTAGACGTTTAGCTCATTATGATTATTGGAGTGATAAGGTTAGAAAATCGATTATTATTGATGCCAATGCAGATTTATTAATGTTTGGAATGGGAGAAAACAGTATTATTGAAGTTGCAGAAGCATTAGATAGTGGATTAGATATTAAATATTTAACGTATTTAGATGGAACAGTTTATAAAACAAAAAATATCGATGATTTAAATGAAGCTGATTATATAATGCTTCCTAGTTACGAAGAAATTACAACATCTAAAAGAAAATACGCGGAGTCTTTCCAAAAACAATATTTAAATACCGATCATTATAATGCTAAAATCTTAGTTGAACCTTATCAAGGATGGTATGTGGTTCAAAATAAACCGAATAGACCACTTACCCAAAGAGAATTCGATAGAGCTTATGGTTATGATTACAATCGTGATTATCATCCAAGTTATCAACACGTTCCAGCTATTGATGAAGTTAAATTCTCACTTATTTCAAATAGAGGGTGTTTTGGATCATGTAATTTCTGTGCTTTAGCGTTCCATCAAGGAAGAATTATTCAAGCAAGAAGTCATGAATCAATTATTGCAGAAGCTAATAAAATGGTTTGGGATCCAAATTTTAAAGGATACATTCATGATGTTGGTGGACCAACAGCTAACTTTAGAGATACTGCTTGTGATAAACAAAAAACCAAAGGGGCTTGTCCTACAAAACAATGTTTATGGCCAGAACCTTGTAAAAATTTAAAAGTTGATCATGAAGATTATTTATCATTACTTACAAAATTAAGACAGCTTCCAAACGTTAAAAAAGTTTTCGTACGTTCTGGAATTCGTTACGATTATCTCATGTATGATAAAAATGATCATTTCTTTGAAGAACTTGTTCAACATCATATTTCAGGACAATTAAAAGTTGCCCCTGAACATATCAGTAATCATGCTTTAGACAAGATGGGCAAACCAAGACGTGGGCTTTACGAAAAATTTGTTGATAAATATTATCGTATTAATGAAAAATATAATAAAAAACAGTTCTTAGTGCCTTATTTAATGTCCTCTCATCCAGGATGCCGTTTAGAAGATGCTATCGAACTGGCGGAATATTTAAGAGATATTCATCATCAACCAGAACAAGTACAAGATTTTTATCCAACACCAGGAACGCTTTCAACAACGATGTATTATACAGGGTTGGATCCTCGTGATATGACACCTGTTTATGTTCCAAAAGATCCTAAAGAAAAAGCGATGCAAAGAGCCTTGATTCAATATAAGAATCCTAAAAACTATGACCTTGTATATGAAGCCTTGATCAAAGCTAATCGAAAAGATTTGATTGGATTTGGTAAAAAATGCCTAATTAAACCACGTACAAAAAGGCAAAATTATAACAGATCTTATACAAGGGGGCATAAATGATGAAACTTACAGAAACGTATACCTCCTTAACACAAACACATATTAAATTTGATATTTATCAACCGAATGTGATATTAAGATATAAGGGAATCATTCAACTTCATCATGGATTATGTGAACATTCAGACCGTTATCAAAAATTTGCGGAATATTTAAGTCATGAAGGTTTTATTGTAGTCGTGCCTGATTTTCCTGGGCATGGTACATCACTTTATCATTTTGAACAAGGCTATTTTGGAAGCGGAAATGCTCTTGATACTTTGATTGAAGATATGCAACGTTTAAGACATATTATCGCTAAAAGATATGAAGACCTTCCTTATTTTATGATTGGTGTTGATTTTGGTTCGCTTGTATTACTTAAATATGCCATGACGTATGGAGATTATATTAATGGAATGATTTTGCTTGGAACATGTCTGAAAAATAATTTTTATTATCGTATGAAAACGATTGTTGATTTAAATATTTTACTACATGGACCAATGTATCGTTCAAGAGTCATTAAAAGAGCGGTGGATTTATTTTTACAAAAAAATTTAAATAGTTGTTATAAAATGAGTAATCAAAAAGAAGTACAGCTTTATCAAGAAGATCCTTTAAGTGATTTTGTTTATACAAATCAAGCCTATCATGATATATTGGAATACATAAAATATGTAAGTGATGAAGATCATCTAAAACATATACCTGATTATTTACCTGTTTATTTATTATCAGGTGGTTTTGATAATCTTACTAAAAATGGAAAAGATACTATAAAACTTTATCAAATATTAAAAGGAAATGGTCTAAAAGATCTCCAATATAAGATTTATGATAATAAAAGACAAGATATTTTACATGATAATAATTATCGAGATGTCTATCATGATTTTATGCATTGGTTAGACGAAAGAACCTATATATAGTACCCTTATAGTTGGTTGACAAATATCCACTATAAGGGTATTTTATTTGTACGCGAAAAAAAGATAGAAGACTTGGAAAGCCAAGTCTTTATTCATTTATATCGTAAAAAAAGGAGAAAATTATGGCAACTAAAGATATGGATAAATTAGTAAATCATGCAAAATCAACTGGTTTTGTATATCAAGGTTCAGAAATCTATGATGGACTAGCAAATACATGGGATTTTGGACCATTAGGTGTTGAAATGAAAAACAATATTAAACGTTTATGGTGGAAAAGATTCATTCAAGAATCTCCTTATAACGTTGGTTTAGATTCAGCTATTTTCATGAATCCAAAGGTATGGGAAGCTTCAGGACATGTTGGTGGTTTCTCTGATCCGTTAATTGACTGTAAAGAATGTAAAACAAGACATCGTGCAGATAAATTAATTGAAGCATATGATCCTTCTGTACATAGTGAAGGTTGGTCTAATGAACAAACAATGTCTTATATTAAAGAACATAATATTGTTTGTCCTAACTGTGGAAAAAGTAATTTCACTGATGTTAGACAATTTAAATTAATGTTTGAAACACATATGGGTGTTGTTGAAGATGATAAATCTGTTGTTTATTTACGTCCAGAAACTGCACAAGGAATCTTTGTAAACTTTAAAAATATTCAAAGAACTTCTCGTAAAAAAGTACCATTTGGTATTGGTCAAATTGGTAAATCATTCAGAAATGAAATTACACCAGGTAACTTTATTTTTAGAACAAGAGAATTTGAACAAATGGAATTAGAATTCTTCTGTAAACCAGATACTGATTTAGAATGGTTTGATTATTGGAAAGCTTATTGTAAAAAATTCTTATTAGACTTAGGATTAAAAGAAGAAAATTTAAAATTCAGAGATCATGAAAAAGAAGAATTATCTTTCTATTCTAAGGCTACATGTGATGTTGAATATAAATTCCCATTTGGATGGGGTGAATTATGGGGTATTGCTGATCGTACTGATTATGACTTATCTCGTCATATGGAACATTCTAAAAAATCTTTAGAATATTTAGATCCTCAAACAAATGAAAAATATATTCCATATGTTATTGAACCATCTGTAGGGGCAGACCGTTTATTCTTATCTATTTTCTGTGATAGTTATCAAGAAGAAACATTAGAAAATGGAGATACAAGAACAGTGATGAAATTACATCCTGCCATTGCTCCATATAAAGTAGCAGTTTTACCACTTACTAAAAAACAAAGTGAAAAAGCTGAAGAAGTTTATGCAACACTTGCTAAACATTTCTCTGTTGAATTTGATGTTGCAGGTCAAATTGGTAAAAGATATCGTCGTCAAGATGCTATTGGAACACCATATTGTGTAACTGTTGATTTTGATACAATGGAAGATAATGCTGTTACTGTTCGTGATAGAGATACAATGGAACAAGTACGTTTACCAATTGATCAATTAGTAGATTATATTCAAGATAAAATTACTTTCTAATAAAGGAGATCATTATGCCAAGACTTTCAAATGAAAAAATCAATGAAATAAGACAAAGCGTTGATATCGTTGATGTTATTGGCAATTATCTTCCTTTAGAAAGAAGAGGTCGTAATTATTTAGCAAGGTGCCCATTTCACAACGATGATCATCCATCAATGTCTGTTTCACCTGAAAAGCAGATCTATAGATGTTTTGTATGTTCACACGGTGGAAATGTGTTTACTTTCTTACAAGATTACTTAAAAATTTCCTTTATGGAAGCTGTCAAAATGGTGGCTCAAATGGGAAATGTTGATTTAGGTGATTTTACATTTTATGAAGAAAAACCACATGTAAATCAAGAATTAGAACCATACTATTTAATGCATGAAGAAGCTAATCGTATTTATAAACATTATTTAACGACGAAGCTTGCTTTAGAAGCAAATAGTTATTTAAGTCAAAGACATTTATCTAAAGATATTATTGACTATTTTGAAATTGGTTATGCACCAGAACAAAATATTTTATTAAAGGCTTTTGAAAAATCTGGTTTTTCAAGAATGCAAGCTTATGAATCAGGGCTTGTTATAGAATCTGAAGTAGGATACGATCGCTATTCCAATCGTATTATGTTTCCTTTACATAATAGTGAAGGACGTGTTGTTGGCTTTAGTGGTCGTATCTATCAAAAAAATCAAAAAGAATCTAAGTATATGAACTCTCCTGAATCTAAAATATTTATTAAAGGAGAGACCTTATACAATTACCATCGTATAAAAAATGATGTTAGAAATGAAGGTAAAGTCATTATTCTAGAAGGTTTTATGGATGTAATAGCATTATATAAAGCGGGTATTAAAAATACTGTCGCAATTATGGGAACAGCTTTAACTTCACAACATTTAAAAATGTTAAAACGATTATCAAATGATATTGTTTTATGTCTTGATGGTGATCAAGCTGGAAAAAATGCGATGATAAAATGTGTGGATGCTTTAAATAATGAAGGATTTCATACATCAATCGTGGTTATTCCTGATGCAATGGATCCAGATGAATTTCTAGAAGCTAAAGGAAAAGATGAATTAATAGCACTCTTTAAAAATCCAATAAGTGCTGTTGAGTTTAAATTAAATTATTATTATGAACGTATCAATGTTGATAATTATGAAGATCGAAAAAATTATTTAGAATCCATGGTTAAAGTCATCATGCAATTGGATGATATTGTTGATCAAGATTATTATATTGGTCAACTTGAAAAAAAATCAGGATTTTCTAAAGAAACAATTCATCATTTAATGAGTCAACAAACTCTTGTAAAAAAACCAATACCTTTTAGACCAGTGACTTATGATCATGTTTCAAGATTGATTGATAAGTATCAAAAGGCTGAAAGAGATTTGTTATATTATATGATGCAGGATAAAAAGTATGCGATGCAATATGAAGCAAAAGCAGGCTATATGTATGATAAAGTTAATCGCTTAATTGCTTCCTATATTATTGATTATTATCGTCAGTACGTCATTTTAGAAGTTGCTGATTTGATTAATATGATTGATGATCAAGATATTGTTAAAAGAATTTTAGAAATATCATCTTTACATTTACCTCAATTAGAATCAAATCAAGCAATTGATGATTATATCAAAATAATACAAGAAAAACTTAAAATTGAACGAATTAAACAACTTGAACAGGAGCTATCACAAACATATGATCCTCGTCAACAAGCAAAAATTCTTCAAGAAATTATAGAATCAAAAGATAAGGAGTAAACTATGGCAAAGAAAAAAGTACAAGCAGTTTCATTTGATGATTTAAAAAAATTAGTTGTAAATGAAGCAAAAAACAATAACAATGTATTAACCCAAGAACAAATTGATGAATATTTAATGAATTATGATTTAAGTGATGAACTCGCAGAAGAATTACTTGAATATATTCAACAAAATCAAATTACTATTTCTGATGATGATTTAGATTCATTAGATGTAGATGATGATATGTTACTTGCAGGTGTTCCTGCAATGGATGATGATTTAGACCTTGATATAGATGATGCAGATGATACTCCTGATCTAGATTTTGATGGTGATTTCGATATGATGACAGGGGATACATTACATATGTATCAAGAACATGATGATGATAAAGAAAGTGAAAGCACTCAACTTGGAAGTAATGTTAAAATTAATGATCCTGTAAAAATGTATCTTAAAGAAATTGGGCGAGTTGAATTATTAAATCATGATCAAGAAATTGAATTAGCTAAAAGAATTCTTGAAGGAGATGAACAAGCTAAAAAAGAACTTGCTGCAGCAAACTTAAGATTAGTTGTTTCCATCGCTAAAAGATATGTTGGACGTGGAATGTTAT
Organism: Faecalibacillus sp. MSK20_93; assembly: GCF_020589945.1. Lineage (NCBI taxonomy): Bacteria > Bacillati > Bacillota > Erysipelotrichia > Erysipelotrichales > Coprobacillaceae > Faecalibacillus > Faecalibacillus sp. MSK20_93. Next base: position 26,256 of record NZ_JAJDKA010000034.1, read on the forward strand.
TCTTAGATTTAATCCAAGAAGGAAACATGGGGTTAATTAAAGCAGTAGAAAAATTTGATTATACAAAAGGATTTAAATTCTCTACTTATGCGACTTGGTGGATTAGACAAGCAATTACACGTGCAATTGCCGATCAAGCCCGTACAATTCGTATTCCAGTACACATGGTAGAAACAATCAATAAATTAACACGTATTCAAAGACAATTAATTCAAGAATTAGGTAGAGAACCATCTGCTGAAGAAATTGCTGAAAAAATGGATGGTATGACACCTGAAAAAGTACGTGAAATTCAAAAAATTTCATTAGAACCCGTTTCATTAGAAACACCAATTGGTGAAGAAGATGATTCACATTTAGGTGATTTTATTGAAGATGAAGGAGCAATGTCTCCAGATGATTATGCTGCTAATGAATTATTAAAAGATGAATTGAATGATGTTTTATTAGAACTTACAGATCGTGAAGAAAAAGTATTAAGACTTCGTTTTGGTTTGGATGATGGAAGAACAAGAACTCTTGAAGAAGTTGGGCGTGAATTTAACGTTACACGTGAACGTATTCGTCAAATTGAAGCAAAAGCATTAAGAAAATTAAAACATCCATCTCGTTCTAAAAGATTAAAGGATTTCTTAGATCGTTAATGAAACTATCAAAAAGATTAGAATTACTTGCTTATTTGGTAGAAAAACATAAAAAAGGAAATATCTTGGCAGATATTGGAACAGATTATGCTTATTTGCCATGTTATTTAATTGAAAAAAATATTATAGATAAAGCTTATGCCTGTGATGTCGCAAAAGGTCCTTTTGCGGCGTCACTTTCTACTATTAGGCAATATCATTTCGAAGAAAATGTTGAAGCTTTATTAGGAGATGGATTAGATCCTATTCTTGATAAAAAAGTTGATATGGTAACGATTGCTGGAATGGGATCATTTCTAATTGTAGAAATATTAGAAAAAAATAAAGCGTATTTAAATAAAGTTAAACAATTCTATTTACAACCTAACGCTAATACGGATCATCTAAGAAAATACTTATTTAAAAATCATTTTAAAATTATTGATGAAAAGATGATTAAAGATGGTCATCATGTTTATGAAATGATGGTTGTAGAAAATACAAATCAAGATATTCAATATAATCAAGAAGATATGATGTTTGGTCCAATTTTAAGAAAAAATAAAGATGAATTATTTATTCGTTATTGGCAAAAACAATATCAAACATATTTAAAGATTATGAAAGATTTGCCATCAAATCATCCAAGATATTTAGAATTAGAAAAACAAAAACAATTAATTGAAGGTGAACTTAATGAAAGCTTATGAAATTATGAATCATTTGGAGAAATATTTTCCTTTAAATCTTCAAATGGATTTTGATTGCTGTGGTCTACAAATTGGAAGTAGAGAAAAGGAAGTTAAAAAAGTTTATATTGCTTTAAACGCTGATAATGAAACATTACAAGCCTGTATTGAAAATAATTGTCAAATGTTAATTACACATCATCCTTTTTTATTAGAAAAAATAAAAAACCTGGATACATCTTTACATCAAGGAAAATTTATTGAAAGAGCTATTAAACATGGCATTGTTGTTTATAGCTTACATACATGTTTAGATAGAGGACAAAATGGGATTTCCATGAATGATTGGTTGATTCAAAAATTAGGTGTTCATGATGTTGCTTGTTATGATCATTATGAAGTAGGAAAGAAAGCTACTTTAAATCAAGCAATGGAAGGACAAGATTTTATAGAATATGTAAAAGATAAATTTCATTTGCAACATTTAAAATATAGTAAAAATACAAATAAAATGATACATACAATTGCTATTTGTGGGGGAAGTGCAGCAGACGACTTAGAAATTCTTACTGGTCAAGTAGATTGTTATATTACAGGTGATACTAAATATCGCCATGCTAAATATGCTATTGATCATGATTGTTTATTAATTGATCCTGGTCATCATTTAGAAGTTATAATTGAAGAAAAACTTCCTGAATTATTAGAAGATTTACCAATTCAAATACAAATTCACGAAAGTCTTGATTATTTTAAATATGAATAAAACTCTTGGGATGACTCAAGAGTTTTTTCATATTTGATAGGCTATAAGAAAGGAGCTTTATTATGAAATTACATTATCAAGGAAAATATAATTTAGATCCTGAAATATTACCGAAAAGAAAACATCAACCCAATGCTGTAAAATTTAAAGAAGTCAGTTCGTCCAAAGAACTTGCTGTTATTGCTAATACAATAGGACTTGTATTAATGGTCATCTTATCTATTCCTATTCTTTTAGTATATAAAAATGATTTACTGCTTTATTTTGATGATGTGATGCTTGTTTTTATTTTTCCAATTTTAACAATGTTTCCTCATGAGCTTTTACATGCCCTTTGTTTTAAAGAAGATGTTTATCTTTATACAAATTTTAAACAAGGAATGGTTTTTGTTTTAGGAACTGAAACAATGAGTAAAAAAAGATTTATTTTTATGTCTCTTCTACCAAATTTAGTTTTTGGTTTTCTTCCTTACTGCTTATCTTTTCTAGGAACTAAATATTTGATGTTTGCTTTATGGGGAGTTATTGCTGTAGCGATGGGGGCAGGAGATTATTATAATGTTTTCAATGCTCTTACACAAATGCCTAAAGGAGCTAGAACCTATTTATATCAGATGAATTCTTATTGGTATATACCTGAAAATAAATAAAAATAAGTTTCAAAAAATTAATTTATTTTATTTTATCTTTTTTTGTAACTCTTTTTTCATAAAATAATGAAAGAAAAAATATTTTTTAAGTGGATGTGCTTACATTGATTTTATGCATTGTTATCTTAAAAAAATAGGTTTATACTAAAAGATGTAGAGAGTAAAGGAAGGCAAGAATTATGAACAAAAACGAGATTATGTCAAAAACAAAAATTGTATGTACTATTGGGCCAGCTTCAGAAAGTAAAGAAATGCTTACTAAATTAGTAAAAGCTGGAATGAATGTCATGAGATTAAACTTTTCTCATGGAACTCATGAAGAACATGAAGAAAAAATCAATACTTTATTAGAAATTAATAAAGAATTATCGACAAATGTCGCTATTTTATTAGATACAAAAGGACCTGAAATTAGAACTGGTGATTTTGTTGGTGGAAAAACAACTTTTAAAAAAGGACAAACTTCAACTATTTGTGTAGAAGATATTGAAGGAACAAGTGAAAGATTTACAATTACTTATAAAGATTTATATAAAGATGTTAAACCAGGTGGTTTCATCTTAGTAAACGATGGTCAAGTTGAATTATTAGTTGATCATATTGAAGGAACAGATATTGTTTGTGTAGCAGCAAATGATGGAGAAGTAAAAAATAAACGTGGAATCAATGTTCCAGGAATTAAATTAGGATTTGATTATTTATCACCTAAAGATATTTCAGATTTAACATTTGGTGCAAATCAACCTTTTGACTATGTTGCTGCTTCATTCTGTCGTAGAGCACAAGATATTATTGATATTAAAAAATTATTAATTGAAAATGGTAGAAATGATATTCAAATTTTAGCGAAGATTGAAAATCAAGAAGGTGTTGAAAACGTTGATGAAATTCTTGATATTGCTGATGGTATCATGGTTGCTCGTGGTGACTTAGGTGTAGAAGTTCCTGCTGAAGATGTCCCACTTATTCAAAAATCAATTATTAAAAAATGTAAACAACGTGGTAAAATCGTTATTACTGCCACTCAAATGTTAGAAAGTATGCAACAAAATCCAAGACCAACACGTGCGGAAGTATCTGACGTGGCTAATGCGATTTATGATGGTACAGATGCAATTATGTTATCTGGTGAATCTGCAAGTGGATTATATCCTCAAGAAGCAGTTTTAATGATGTCAAAAATTGCTCATAAGATTGAATCTAGTTTAGATTATCAAAGCTTACAAAGACAAGCCATTCGTACAGCACCAGATGATACAAGCGAAGCTATTTGTATGTCTGTTGCAGAAATTGCTTATAAATTCAATGTAGCAGCAATTATTGCCTTTACAGAATCTGGATTTACAGCTCGTAAAATGGCTCGTTATCGTACAAAATCTCGTATTATTGCTGCAACTCCATCACTTAAAACTGTTAAAGCTTTAGCTTTAAACTGGGGTGTTAAAGCAGTACCTTGTAAACAATTAAACTCACGTATTTCAATGATTGATTATGCAAGTATTATTGCTAGAGAAAATGGTGTAAAACCTGGTCAAAAAATCTTAGTTACTGGTGGAACACCAGGAGTTAAAGGTGCAACAAGCTATTTAGAACTTGTAGAAGTTAAATAATATTCGAAATACACTCTTAAGAGTGTTTTTCTTTTCTAATTCATAAAGATGAAATAAATGGGTTATACTATATAATAGCAAAACAATGAAAAGAAAGAGAGATTTTATATGTGTACAGCAGCAACTTATCAAACAAAAGATTTTTATATGGGTAGAACTTTGGATTATGAATTTTCCTATGGTGAAAAAATAGCTATTATGCCGAGAAACTATCCTTTACAATATAGACATGGATCAAAAAATATTGAACATTATGCCATGATTGGTATGGCTCATGTATTAGATGAATATCCTTTATATTATGACGCTGTTAATGAAAAAGGTTTAGGAATGGCAGGATTAAATTTTGTCGGAAATGCTTGTTATCAAGAGGTTAAAGAAGGAGCAGTCAACGTTGCTCAATATGAATTCATTCCTTGGGTTTTAAGTCAATGTGCAACGCTTAAAGAAGCTAAACAACTTATTCAAACAATCAATTTAGTGAAGACACCTTATAACGAACATTTGCCAGCCGCATCATTACATTGGATCATTGCAGATCAAAGTGGATGTATAACTGTTGAATCAGTCGAAGAAGGATTAAAAATCTATGAAAATCCAGTCGGCGTTCTTGCAAACAATCCCTCATTTGATAAACAATTATTTAATTTAAATAATTATATGTCTTTATCACCTAAACAACCACAAAATTATTTTTCTAAACAATTAGATTTAAAATCTTATTCTAGAGGAATGGGAGCTCTTGGATTACCTGGTGATTTATCTTCAATGTCACGTTTTGTAAGAGTTGCATTTACTAAAATGAACGGACAATCAAAAGATAATGAAAGAGATAGTGTTAACCAATTTTTCCATATTTTAGGTTCTGTAGAACAACAAAGAGGGTGTTGTGAAGTAGATGGTGGAAAATATGAAATTACGATTTATACGTCATGTTGGAATAGTCAAAAGGGAATCTATTATTATACAACATATAATAGAAGACAAATTACTGCCGTTAATATGCATAAAGTAAATTTAGATGGTCAACATCTTACTAGTTACCCAATGCTAGATGATGAAGAATTTTATGAACAAAATTAGTATTTTTAAGATGGCGCTCTAAATAATCGAGTGCTTTAGCGAAATTCGCTCTAAATTATTAAGGGGGATATTGATGTGGAATCAGTATTCCCTCTAAAATATT
>NZ_JAJDKA010000035.1:0-29567 GCF_020589945.1 Faecalibacillus sp. MSK20_93
TTTTAAATATTTTCAAACTTTTTCATAAAATCACTTGAATTTTATATAGTTAGCTCCTCGTTTAAAAATCATAACAAAATCCACTTTCTTTTTCATTGGACGAATTGTCCAAAAGAAAAGCACGATTTCTCGTACTTTACTTTCCTATTATTCTCTTTATTACTTCTAAATCTTCATTATTTAATAACATATCAAAGATTTCATCATATTGTTTTTCTGTGAGATTTTCTAACCAACTTATATCTTCATTTGGATATTTCATTTTATAGAATTTTATGACATGCGATTTTGACTTTTCTACTTTGCCTTTAGCTTCTCCATCGACATAATGAGCTATCTTATCAAATTCAGCCTTTTCATAAGCCCAGGCTTCTTCTCTTAAGTTCATATCTTCCATAAACTTATCATATTTTTCTTTCATGATTTGTCCCACCCTTGTCATCTTTATTCTATCACATTCATTACCTTTTTCAATGACATAACAAAGCTCTTCTAATTCATTTAAATGATCTTTTCCCTTTTCTTTAACTATTTTTTCAATTTCTTTTAAAAACACATAATAAATATGTATTAAACTTCCTTTATCATCATGATATTTATTATCCATAATACTAAATTTTCTTATTAATTCATGATATTCCTTATCTTCTTCATGATATAGAATTATTTGATATACCGGTTGCAACTTTCGATATTCATCCCCACTTTTTATTTGTAAAGCAATATTTTTAAAAGCATAATATTGAAATCTTCGATGCAAACTTTCAAATAAACCTGCTGATTGTACTTCAATATTAATATATTCTCCTTCTTGGGTTTTTACTCTAACATCTAAAATAGATCTTTTTTCCCGATAGTGATGTGTCATTAACTCTGAATTAATAACATAAAGTTCTTTACAGCGAATAGGTGTTATTTCTTCAATAATCTTTTTTAGAATATACTGGCATCCTTCATCTTCATTATCATAAACAAAATACTTAAATAATAGGTCATTATAAAATGGTATGGTTATCTTCTCTTTCATCTTTTGGTCCTCCTATTATTTATATTGTATTTTTTCATACGTTTTTCTTTAAAAAAAGAATTTATTTGTTTTGATACAAATAAATTCCTTCTTTAAAACGATTTAAACCATCTTTTAATCTTTCAAATGGGCAAGCTACATTCATACGAATAAAAGCTTTTCCATTTTCACCATATTCTAGACCATCACTTACATAAAGACCTGTTTTCTTTCTTATAAAAGAAGTGAGTTCAACACTATCTAAACATACCTTATGACAATCGATCCATAAAAGATAAGTTGCTTCTGTAGGCACTACATAAACATCTTTGATTTCTTTTTGAATAAATGAAATCGCATAATCTTTATTATTTTGAATATATTGATTTAATTCATTAAGCCAATCTTCACTTTGATTAAAAGCTGCCTTTGTGGCACAAATCGCAAAACTATTTGGTTCTGCCACTTCATCCGTATTAATTCCTCGATTGACTTTATGTCTTAATACTTCATTTGGTACAACAATACAGGCTGTTTGCATCCCTGCCATATTAAAGGCTTTGGTTGGTGCAATACACATAATTGTATTTTCTAAATTTGTTTTTGAAACGGAAGCAAAAGGAATATATTCTTTTTGAGGATTGGTAATATCACAATGAATTTCATCACTTAAAACAATAACATGATGTTTTGCACATAAATCACCAATTCTTTGTAAAGTTTCTTTATCCCAAATTTTACCTATTGGATTATGGGGATTACAGAAAATCATTAATGTTGTTTGACTTAAAGAAAGTTTTCTTTCTAAATCTTCAAAATCAATATGATATTCTTTTCCATCAAAAACAAGGTCACTTGACAAAACATGTCTTCCATTATTTAAAATAGAATTATAAAAAATATTATAAACTGGTGACATAATCAAAACATTTTCACCTACTGTTGTCACCTTTCTAACTACCGAAGAAATAGCAGGAACAACTCCTGTAACAAACATCATCCAATCTTTTTCCATATGAAAATGATGTCTTCTTTCCCACCAATTTTGATAAGCTTCAAAATAATCATCAGGTACCGTATTATAACCAAAGATTTTATGATCCACCCTATTATGTAAAGCATCTATAATAGCTGGAGCTGTTTCAAAGTCCATATCAGCTACCCACATAGGAAGTTCATTTTCTTTAACATCCCATTTATATGAATTTGTATTAAAACGATTGGTCATCTTTGAAAAATCGTACATCTTTACATCTCCTTTAATTGAATCTTTGTTTGACTTGGATCAATGATTTGATCATCAATAATTATTTCACCAATACTCTGTGCACTAATTTTACCAGAAATAGGATTTGTAATACTATCAATATGACTTACAATTTGTGCATCAATATCTTTGCAGAATTCAAAAGCTAGAGTGGTATTAATTAATTTACAATTTACCATCTTTAATCCTTCGATATAACATAATCCTTGTAAACTTTCAATTGTACAATTCACAAAAGTAATATTTTTCGTATTCCATGCAAGATATTCACCAATAATTACTGAATCATAAACCGTTACATTTTCACAATTCCAAAAAGCATCTTTTGAAACAAGTTTTGAATTTCTAACAATAATATTCTTACCACCATCAAAGCAATAATTTCCTGATAAATTCAAACCATCAATTTCAATATTTTCACTATTCATTCCAAAGTAATCACCTTTAGCAACCACATTATATAACTTAATATCACTACATTTCCATAAGGTTTCTTGAGCATTGACCATATTAACATTTTCTAAAGAAATATGTGTCCCTCTTCTAAATGTTTTAGGCGCATCAATCACGCTATCTTTAATATTAATATGATGAGTATACCAAATACCTGATCTAGCAGTTTCAAGTAAGGTACTGTTTTCTACATTGATATGATTACAATACCATAGTGGATATTTCCACTTAAAAATACTTCCACTAATATCTATATGATCACTTTCTTTTAAAGGCGATTCTCCATCTGCAAAAATACTATCTTCTACTTTTAAATCATGACTTTTAAATAAAGCTCTTTCACCTTTTAAATAAGCTTGTTTAACTAATTCCATCTTAATCCTCCTTCATTTGTTTCTTTAACGTATATATTAAATAATCTAAACAATCTATTTTCTTTTGTTCCTCATGCAATTTATCTAATAAACAACAACGATGACACTGTAATGATTTTATCAACATCTTCAAATCATCATTATTATATTTTTTAATACACATTGTAATAAGTTCTTCATCACATCCTGCATCTTTTAAATTCATAATTAATTCTTCAATTACTTCTTTTCCCAAAGCTCTCACCACTTTCCTTTATTATTGTAATTCTTTATCTCTATATTATCAAATACCTATAACAAATATATTTCTATACTTGCAAGGCATAACAAAGATGATTAAAATAAGCATAAAGGATGTGAAATCATGGAATTTAGACTTCTACAATATTTTCTTGCGATTGCAAGAGAGGAAACAATTTTAAAAGCGGCTGAAAGCTTAAACGTGACTCAGCCCACTTTATCAAGACAAATGAAAGAACTTGAAGATCATTTAGGAAAACAACTTTTTATTCGTGGTAATCGTAAAATTACTTTAACAGAAGAAGGTATTTTACTTCGCCAACGTGCTGAAGAAATTGTCAGTTTGGTTGAAAAAACAGAAAGTGAAATTATGCTATTCGATGAAACTTTAAGTGGTGAAGTATGTATTGGTAGTGGTGAAACGTTAGGCATCGAAATCATTTGTAAAGCCATTCAACGTGTACAAGAAGATTATCCACGTATCCAATTCCATTTATTTAGTGGTAATGAACAAGATGTGACAGATCGTCTTGAAAAAGGTCTGATTGATTTTGGTATGATCATTGAACCCGCTAATATTTATAAATACAATCATTTATCTTTACCTTATCAAGACTTATGGGGCATCTATATAAAAAAGGATCATCCTCTTGCTTTAAAAGAATCAATTACTCCTCAAGATTTAATTGATGTTCCTCTTCTTTGTTCCTCACAAGAATTAAAATATAAACAAATAGAAAATTGGGCCAATTCTTATTTTTCTAAGTATCATATTATTGCAACCTATAATTTAATTTATAATGCCAGTATTTTAACAAAGGAATGCAATGGAGCTGTGATTTCTTTAAAAAACCTCATTGATACAAGTAATGAAAGTTCTTTGTGTTTTAGACCCCTTGAGCCACAAATCACCTCATCACTTGCCTTTATTTGGAAAAAATATCGCGTTCTTTCTAAACCTGCACAATATTTTTTAAAAGTATTAGAAGAAGAAATAAAAAAAAGCTCATAATGCCCACAAATTAATAAAAATATGATAAAGTAAAATAAATCATTCATTAAAGAAGGGGTGCCTATGAAAAGAAAAAATAAAGGATTTACTCTTGTAGAAATAATAGTAGTTCTTCTAATTATTGCCATTCTTGCAGCTATCGCTATTCCAGCTTGTCAAGGATACCTTGAAGAAAGTCGCGAATCGCATGACCTCATCAACGTTCGTGCTGCTTGTACAGATATCATCGCGATGGGAAAAACAGGATATAAAACAGATATTGTAAGAAAAGTAGAACTTACACAAAAGAAAGATGATTGGCAAGCTTTTGATTCTGTAACTATTGCTGGTATTACGCACAAGAAATCAGATGGTGACACTGATAACTGGAAAGGAATTCCTAAAGCCGGTGGTGTTTGTGAAATCTCATACAATAAAGAAAAGAATACTGTTGTTTTTAATTGGAAAGGAAGTAAGACAGAAGAATCCACTATTGATTTTACATTGGGTTTACATCAAGCGTTAGACGCCAGTGGCTTATTAACCGGTACTCTAAAAGATCTGCATTTTTTTGAAATTGATTCAACATACAGAAAATCAGATATGGCTAAGGAAATAAGAAAGTACATTAAAGATAACAGTTTGTTAAACCATGGCACATGGGCCTATTATGGAGATGCAACGAAAAATTCTGAAAGATATTTATTTTGGACTTCATTTGATTTGAATAAAGATAAATCTCTTGCTAACAAAGAGATTCCTGTTATTATTAGTACAGCTGATGGAAAATACTACGTTTCATCATCAAAGGCTACTCAAAGAAATTACAACGGCGTAACTTATATAACTATTGTTGATAAAAAGGGTAATAGCAGTCAATACAAACCATACATAGAAAAAGGGACAAAATATGACTCACTTGAAGATGCTTATAAAGCTTATGCTAATGTTGTAAAAAATAGTTATCCTGATTACAAAGATACTTTACCACAATAGTAATAACAAAGTAATAAAAGAGCTCAATTGAGCTCTTTTACTATTATTTTAAATCTTCTCCATTTGTTTCGATGACTTTTTTATACCAATAGAAAGATTCTTTTCTTCTTCTAGCAAAATCTCCTGTACCATCATCATATCTTTCTACAAAGATAAATCCGTAGCGTTTTGCCATTTCTCCAGTTGAAGCAGAAACTAAATCAATACATCCCCAAGGTGTATATCCTCTTAAATCAACACCATCTAAAACAGCTTCATGCATTTGTTCAATATGACTTCTTAAATAATCAATACGATAGCTATCTCTGACTTTACCATCTTCATCAATTGTATCATAAGCCCCTAACCCATTTTCTACAACAAAGATTGGTAATTGATAACGATCATAAATTTCATTTAGTGAATATCTTAAACCAACTGGATCAATTTGCCATCCCCAGTCAGATGCTTTTAAGTATGGATTAGAAACTCCACCTAAGATATTTCCTTTTCCACCTTCTTTTGTTTTATCAGCAGTTTGACAGTTTGACATATAATAAGAACATGTATAGAAATCTACTGGACCAGTTGCAAGAATTTCTTCATCTCCTTCTTCCATTTTAATTTCAATATTATTTTCTTTAAAATATCTCTTTATGTAGTTTGGATATTTACCACGACATTGAACATCACTGCAGAACCAGTTCATTAAATGATTCTTTTGTTGATTTTCAATTTGATCATCTGGATTACATGTAAGACCATAACTTGTGGCCATGATTTGCATACATCCTACTTGATAGTTTGGATCAATTTCATGTGCCATTTTCACTGCTAAAGCACTTGCTACAAATTGATGATGTAATCCTTGGAAACGGTTTTGAGGAACATCTACTTGATCCATAAATTCCATTTCTTTAATCTCATTTAAAATACCTTGTCCTAAAAATGCTCCCATTGCTGTTGTTGCACTATTGATTTCATTAAATGTTAGCCAATATTTTACTTTTCCCTTATAGCGAGTAAAAATAGCTCTACAGAAATTTAAGTAACAATCAATCATACGACGATCTACCCATGAATTCCATTTTTTTGTTAAGTTAAATGGTACTTCATAGTGAGAAATTGTAATGAGTGGTTCAATACCATATTTTAAACATTCATCAATTAATTCTTCATAGAATTTTAAACCTGCTTCATTAGGTTTATCTTCATCACCATTTGGGAAAATACGTGTCCATGCAATAGAAAAACGATACATTTTAAATCCCATTTCCGCAAATAACGCAATATCTTCTTTGAAGCGATGATAATGATCAATCGCATCATGACTTGGATAGAATGTCCCTTCTTCTAATACTGGTGTAATTCTTTTACTTTTTGTAGCAGTTCCTCCTGTACAAATATCTGGACAAGAAATACCTTTACCACCTTCTTGCCAGCCTCCTTCTAATTGGTTTGCAGCTGTTGCTCCACCCCAATAAAATCCTTTTGGAAAACTCATTTTTCTTCCTCCTTGTTTTGATATACAAAATTTCAAAATTCATTATAGCTTATCCTTTGAAAAAGCGCTTACTTTTTTCAGTATTGTAAAATTACTTGACAAACACAAAAGGTGAACCTTAATCCACCTCACTTGTTTTCTTTACAACGATCGAACGCTTTGATTTCTTTCCTTCATACATCAATTTATCGGCTTTTTTAATTGCATCATTGACTTTTGAATTTCCATAAATACCCCCAACAGTAATTGATAATGATAAATCTTCATAATCATCTACTTTTGTTTGTTTTACACATTCACTAATTTGATACAACCGAGTTGTAAAAGTATTATAATGAATATCTTGGAAAACAAGTAAAAATTCATCCCCACCATAACGTATAAAGATATCATCAGATCGAATGCATGATTGAATAGCTTTAGAAACAGCTTTGATTGCTTGATCGCCAGCATTATGACCATATTGATCATTAATTGCCTTAAAATTATCGGCATCGATCATTGCTACTGCTGATACATCATTAATGTATTGAACGTATTCTTCATAATAACGTCGACTATAAGCATTAGTCAAAACATCTGTATAGTATTCTTTATTATAAGTTACGATATCTTCTAAGAATCGTGTTTTTCCATGAGCTCCTAAAATAATATCTTCTTTTGTTTTATAAACAAGTTCTAAGACCCAAGGACGTTCATCCACTTCTACATACTGCGCAATAATGGCATAAATGTCATAATCAACAAATTCTAATTTAAAAGCTTGTCCTTTTCTGATATACGCTTGCTTAGAAATACAATTGACACAAACATCTTTTCTTTTCCAGTAATCATAACAATTGCCTTCAATAATTTCTATTTGATCATTCTCTGCTTTTGCGGATTGATGTTTTTGAAAATCTATCAAACGAACAACCATAAAAACATCTTTTAAATGTTCAATAAAATCTTTTATTTCGGTATATGTATATTTTAAAGAACTATTTTCTTGAATATTATGCATAATTTGAATATTGTTGTCTTTAACAAGTTTTCCAACAACTCCTTTATAAACACTTCCATTCCATCGCGTACTTGCTTGTAAATGATACCATTGTTTTTGTTTTCCAGTTTGTGCATAAATCTTTAAATCAACCTCGGGATTTAAATGTGTTGTTTCTTTGATTTTATCTTTAAGTAATTTCATTGTTGATTTATTAAAGAAAGAAGATTCATAATTTATTGGATGATAAATTATTTCATCAATCCCTAGATCTTTAGCTGCTTGTGAAGAAATATAAACAGCATCTTTAAATGCATCGTATTCAAATGTCATTTCCTCAAAAGTTTTTATATTTTGAGACTCATTATTTTTTTCTTTAGGCATTTCACTTCTAAATTGTTTAATAACGAGCTCATCTGTCATCTTTGAAACAACTGCTTGATCTGCATAATTTTCATTTTCAAATAAAGAAGCTTTCATTTCTTCACTAATATCATAAAGACATTCTAATAACAGGGGATTAAAAACCCCACATTGACCATCAATAATCATCTTCATAGCTTGTCCATGACTATATGCTTTTTTATAGCAACGTTCACTCGTAAGAGCATCATAAACATCCGCAATTGAAACAACTTGTGCTGAAATAGGAATTTGATCACCAACTAATCCATCAGGATAACCATGTCCATCATATCTTTCATGATGCCAACGACATATTTGATAAGCATACTCCAATAAATCATTATTATTGTAGTTAGGAACTGTTTTCAACATTTCTGCACCAATCAAAGAGTGTTGTTTTACGATTTCAAATTCATCTTTTGTAAGTCGTCCCGGTTTATTTAAAATCTTTTCATCAATTGAAATTTTTCCAATATCATGTAAAGATGAAGCTGTACTAATAAGTAAGATATCCGCATCACTTAACTTATATTCGTGCGATTTTTTACCCATTTGTAATAAAAGCATTTTTGTAATTGTTTGAATATGTTGTATATGTAAACCACTTTCGCCATTTCTAAATTCAACGATATGCCCTAAGACATTGATTAATGTCGTATTATTGTTCACTCTTTTTTGAATTTGTTGTTCTACTAAATGAACCAGTTTCTTTTGTTTTTCATAAAGCATTAAAGTGTTTTTAATTCTTCGATTAATAATATAACTTTCAAAAGGTCTCCTGATATAATCAGTTGCTCCAAGTTCATAAGCCTTTTCCATAGAAGTCGTATCTCCTTCTGAAGAAATAATAATAACAGGAAGATATTCTAAATAACGTTGTTCCTTCATCTTTTCAAGAACTTGATAACCATCCATATTAGGCATTACAATGTCTAATAAGACTAAATCAATCGATTTATCTTCTTTTATCATTTCTAAAGCTTTTTTTCCATCTTCTGCTTCTAAAATTTGATATTGATTCCTCAATAATTCGCATAAAATTATTCGATTAATCTGGGCATCATCAACAATCAATATTTTTGCTTTTCTTTTTGGCATACACATACTCCTTCCATGACTCATTTTTATCACTTTTTCACATTTTTATTTAGATACATATAGTGATCTGCTTTTTCAATAAATTTTGGAATATAATTTAATGACTCATCATATTTAGCATAACCAATACTCACACTAAAATCTGGTAAACCTTCATAAGATTGTTGAAATAATCTTTGTAAATTATTAAATACAGGAGTTATCTCCTCATTTTTATCTCTTTCACATACCATGATAAACTCATCTCCACCATAACGTGAAATAAAACAATTATGTAAATGTGCAATTTGTTTTAAAATATCAGCTGTCTTTAAAATGATTTGATCTCCAACAACATGCCCAAGTTCATCATTTATCTTTTTAAATTGATCAATATCTAATAAAAATAAATAAAGATCTTTTTTTTGATGATTTTCCTTCATTTTCATTGTTAAATAAATATTCAATTGTTCTCGGTTATTGATTTTGGTAAGCGGGTCTAATGAAATAAGGTTTTGTTGAAAATAATTATAAACAATAAAAATTGAATATGTGAGTCCTAGATTAAAAATAAGTAAATGATCCACTGTAATTTGAATTAACGCAGTAATAAAAGGAAGAAAAGAAAAACGAACAATCACTTTATATTCCTTTTGATATAAGTAATTCTTTGCTTTTTTAGATAAATATCCTGCTTTTATTGAAAGATAAAGGATATAAGCAAATAAAATTAAAAAATAGAATGGTAACAATTTGCCACGATGATAGTTTCCTGCTTGATCAATAACAAATAATCCATGTGTCCAATAAGAAAGCAAAGAAGATCCTATAAAAAAGATGAGAGGAATAAAAGTAAGCACTAATATTTTTTTATGCTTCAAAACAGCTGAATGAAGTGTTTTTTGGACATAAACATACCAAGAACAAACAAGCATTGCTAGTGAACAAAAATAGAAGCTATTAAATATTCCACTTTGAATCTTACTAAAAGTAAGAAGATGTTTTACATTCATGATCCAAATTGCATCCATAAACAAATAAACACAAGCCCAAGCAATGGTATAATAAAAATAGTTCCAATGATCATTTTGTTCACGATTGATATACATTTGATATAAAATTCGAATCAATAACAATAAACAAAAAACATCCATTTCTAAACTCATTATTTCACTACTCATAATACACCTTCATTCATATCAATATAGCCTTATTATACACTATTTACTAATGCAAAAAAACACCGTTAAACGGTATTTATTCGCCAAATGTAATCCCCATTTTTTTAGCACTCGAAACAACTTCACACTCAGGATCAACAAATTTTAATTTACCTGCTGTTTCACTTAAAGGAATTGCTTTGATTTCATTTTTATCAAAAACAACAAGTTTTCCAAAATCTTTGTTTAAAAGAAGATTTGCCCCATATACCCCAAAGCGTGTTGCCATAAAACGATCATAACCACAAGGATTGCCTCCTCTTTGAATATGTCCAGCTAACGCCACACGAATTTCATTAGGAATCAACTCTTGTAATTGTTCAGCGACTTCATAAGCAACCGAACGTCCTTGGCGACTTGCAACTTTTGCTTTGTATTTTTTCTTTGATAAAAGACTATCTTCTTCACTAATCGCTCCTTCTGCACAAGCAATGATTGTATATTCTTTCCCTGTTTTTTGATTTTCTTTAATTTTTTTCGCAACCACTTTAATATCATAAGGAATTTCTGGAAGTAAAATCGCATCCACTCCTGCTGCAATACCTGCCTGTAAGCAAATATGTCCTACTTTATGTCCCATGATTTCTACAACGAAAACTCGACTATGACTTTTAGCGGTTGTTTCAATTTCATTTAAATAGTTTGTTGCAATATCGACCGCACTTTGAAAACCAAAAGTATAATCTGTACCCCATGTATCATTATCGATTGTTTTAGGGAGTCCTATCACATTTAAACCTTCTTGTGCTAACATGTTAGCCGATTTTAAAGAACCATTTCCCCCTAAAACCACAAGACAATCAAGTTTCAATTTCTTATATGTTTTTTTCATAGCTTCAACTTTGTCAAAACCATCTTCAATAACACGCATTTTTTTAAAAGGACAACGTGAAGAACCTAAAATCGTTCCACCAACATTTAAAATATCTTCAAAATCACTTAAAGACATCTTTTTATATTTTTCATACATCAATCCTTGATAACCTTTTAAAAAGCCAATGATTTCAATATCTTTTCTTTGTTGGTAAAGTGCTTTCACTAAACCACGCATTGTTGCATTAAGTGCTTGACAATCACCACCACTTGTAAGAATTCCAACTCTCATAAAACTCCTCCTATTTCACATCATTTTTAAAAAAGTATTCTTGACTATTCATTTCTCTATTTTTATTTTTTATACGTTTGTATTTACCATTACTTTCTAATGAACATGCTTTTACATTATCACGAAGCATACAATCAAACATTGTTAGTAACTTATGTTTTAATTTTTCATCTAATACAGGCGCTGCCACTTCAACACGTCTTTCAAGATTTCGTGTCATTAAATCAGCTGAAGAAATATAAACAGTTGGATTATTTTTACCGAAAATATAAATTCTAGAATGTTCCAAATATCTTCCAACAATTGATAGAACTCGGATATTTTCCGTTGCTTCTTCAACACCAGGAATAATACAACAAATTCCCCTTACAACCATATCAATTTGAACCCCTGCTTGACTTGCTTCAATAAGCTTATCAATCATCTTTTTACTTGTTACTGAATTACATTTAAAGCCAATATAAGCTTCTTTTCCTTGTTTAGCAAGTTCGATTTGTTCATCGATATACTTAAAGATATGACTGATCATACAATGTGGTGCTACCATGAGTAAATCTGTATGATTTTCGGTTTCACCTAAACATAAATGATTAAATACTCCATTAATTTCTTCTCCGATTTCATATTTAGAAGTCATTAATGATAAATCTGTATAAAGTCTTGATGTTTTTTCATTATAATTTCCCGTACCAATTTGGCTAATATATTGAATTCCTTTTTCATTTTTATACGTGATTAAACATAATTTAGAATGCACTTTTAAACCATCTAAACCATAAATCACACGACATCCGGCCTCTTCTAAACGTTTCGACCAACCAATATTATTTTCTTCATCAAAACGCGCTCTTAATTCAACTAAAACAACAACTTCTTTTCCATTTTCTGCTGCTTTAATTAAAGATTTTACGATTTTAGAATTCTTTGCTACACGATAAAGTGTCATTTTAATACTTACCACATTTTTATCATTACTTGCTTCATCTAAAAGTCTTAAAAATGGTGACATAGATTCAAACGGATAAGAAAGTAATAAATCTCTTTTTAAGATTTGTTTAATCATTGGTACTCTATTTTCAACGAATGCATTATTTCTTGCTTCTAAACGTTTATAGAACATACTTGGACAAATATATCTTAAACGCTCTCTTAATTCACCCACAAAACCAAAATCAAGAGGTGAATTATTAATGAAAACTTGATTTTTCTTTAAATTCAAGAAATTCATCAACATAAGTACTTCAAGTTCGCCTAATCCTGGCGTCATTTCTAAACGCATTGGTGAAAGTTTTCTTCTTTGTTTAATTAAGTTTTCCATCATTTCTCGATAATCTTCATGTCCTTCTAATGAATGATCATCTTCATCAATATCCGCACTTCTTGTTACACGAATAAGTGCTTTTTCTTTTACAGTATATTTAGAAAAAATACGTGAAACAAAATGTAAAATAATATCTTCTACTAAAATAAATTTTTGTGGTTGACTTGGAAGTGCAATCAGTCTTTCATCCATCGCATTAGCACAAGAAATAATTCCCATTTTTCTTTTACCTTTTTTCGATTCAAGGCGTACAACGACATACATTTCACGATTGTTGATAAATGGAAATGGTTGTCTTTTAGAAATAACTTGTGGTGAGATAAGTGGTAGTAATTCTCTTTCAAAATAATCAGCAAAATAACGACGGTCTTCCTTGCTTTCAATATCTTTATATTTTATTACTGACCATCCTGATCGTCCAAGTTCTGACATCACATTTTCATAAATACGATCTTTCTTTTTATTAAGATAATGGACTTTTTTTAAACAGGCTTTTAATTGTTCTAAACCCGTCATTCCTGTTTTATTGTCTTTGGAATCTGGATAAAATAACATTTGGTCATAAAGTGATCCTATACGTACCATAAAAAACTCATCTAAATTCGTTTGATAAATTGAAATAAAGCTTAACTTTTCCGCAAGTGGTACTTGTGGATCTTTTGCTTGCATTAAAACACGATCGTTAAATTTAAGCCATGATAACTCTCTATTTTCTCGGCATACGTTCATTTTTATTCCTCCAATGTATAATTTATACACTCTTTCTTATTTAATATAAAAACATTTTATACTTTCAACAATCTACCATCTATCAAGTTTATGTAAAATTCCAAAAAGAAGAATTATTTCTTCTTAATTTGTCGATTATAAAACTCATCTTCTGGTGCTGGTTTTCCAAAAAGATAACCTTGAATATAATCTGGATTTAATTTTTTGATTTCTTGAAGTTCTTCTTCCGTTTCAACACCTTCAATACATACATTCAATTTCAAAGAATGTGCCATTTCAATAATATAAATCAAAATACTTCTTTCATAATTTGAAGAAAGTGCTTTTTGGGTTAAAACACGATCTATTTTAATATAATGCGGTGTTAAATCACTTAAACGATATGCATTTGAATAACCTGTTCCATAGTCATCCAAAATAAGCGTAATCCCTTCTTCTTTCAATGATGACCAAAGTTTTTTATAATGATATGTATTTTCTAAATAACCTGATTCTGTTACCTCAATTCCTAACAAAGCAGGTTTTAAGTTAAAATCTTTTAAAGCTTGTTTAATTTCATCTAAGATCTTACTTTTAATAATTTGTACATAGGACAAATTAACATTCACCTTAAATTCAGGAATAAATTCTTGCCACTTTTTACAACAAGCAACCGCTTGTCTTAAAATCCAACGACCAGCAGGAATAATTAAACCAGATTCTTCTAAAATAGGAATAAATTCTGCTGGTGAAATAAATTCAATTTGTTCATTTCTTTTCATTTTAAAACGCATTAAAGCTTCTGCGCCTATAAGATTTCTTGTATGTATATCAATAATTGGTTGGTAATAAACATCAAAATTCTTAAAATTGTGATCAACTGCATTTTGTAATTCAACACGAATTTCTCTTCTTCGAATGAATTGTTTATATTTATCTTGTGTAAAGAAATAACAACTATTCTTTCCTTTTTTCTTAGCTTCGTTTAAGGCAAAGTCTGAATATTTAATAAGTGTATCATAATCTTTCATTTCTTTATCAATCTCAACAATCCCTACTGAAATCGTATAAACCACGCGATATACATTCTCTTCTAAAGCAACCTCAACTGATTTTTTTAATTCATCATAAAGTTCTAAGATATCTTCTTTTGAGTGATTTGCTAAGTCCATAATTATAAAGCGGCCATTCCCCAATTCGTAAATCTTTTGATTTTCATTGATACACGATTGCATACACATAGAAAACTGTTTTAAAATTTCATCTCCACACTTTAAACCAAAACGCCCATTGATTTCGTCAAAATCATCAATACCAATTTGCATAAAATAACCTGTAATATTATTTTTACTTTTAGAAGAAACATACTCCTCTAAACTTGGTTCTCTTAAAAGTCCACTAATATTATCTGCTTTTTGTCTTTTTCCAATTTCATTAACACAACCAATAAGGTATAAAGGTTTATTAAATTCATCTAAAATCACATCACCTCGACAATTGACCCAAACTGGATTATGTTGTCGATCTAACCAACGATAATGTAAACTATGCTCGGTAATTTCTCCCGATTTAATTTTATTGAACTCATCAAATAATAAAGGAAGATCGTCTTCATAAACAAAATAATTATGGGCTTTTGTTGCATCACAAAAATGATAATTTGGCAAACAAAAACGACTTACGGCATGTTTTGAAATACTATAATAATCATTTTGAATATCAAAAAGATATAAATAATCATCCATACTTCGATTAAATAATTGAATAACTTCTTCCAATTGTTCTCTTGAAAGATTTATTTTATTTTTTTTCAAAACAGTTCCTCCTTATCCTTTTTTTCCTCTTTGTATATGTTTTTCCTTTTTTCTTTCATACATTAATGTATCTGCCAATCTAATGGTATGATTTAAATCAAAAGGACTATTATAGTCAAAGACACTTATTCCATAGGATAAACTAACATAATAAGGTAAATGATATTTTTTATTAAAGTATTGTGTTCTTTCTTGAATTAATGAATCAATTTGAATAATAAAATCTTCATTTTTACAAGTAAACGCAATACCAAATTCATCGCCACCTAAGCGTCCAATAACAGCATGTGTTTGAAAAATATCATTTAGTATTTCACATACTGTTTGAATTGCTTTATCTCCCTGGTCATGTCCAAATGTATCATTAATATATTTTAAATTATCTAAATCTCCTATAAAGAAATAAAGATTTTTGGAAAGTTCTTTATATTTTTTATAAAGAACTTTAATATTTTGAATAAGTCCTCGTCGATTATAAATATGAGTTAATTCGTCTGTATTAGAAATACTATTTAGTTCTCTAACAATAGAATTGACATTTAAAGATATCCCAATTTGATTAGAAAGATATTCAAGTGTTTCTAAATCAAAATATGTACAATCCGTCACCAAAAAGCCATAAAAATTTTCATTAGAGTAAATGCTTGTAAGTATTTTATAAGGTTGCTTTGCAAGATTTAAAACATCTTTTAGTAACACATGTGTATTTTTAATAGGCTGTCTTTGACCATTTTCTACATTTATAATTAATTCCATTGTTTTTGGCATGATAAATGGTCTAAATTCATAAGTCATAACAGGTGTTTCAAAAAGATAAAGCTGTGCATTATGAATACCTAGAGAAGGTATATTATCCGCAATAGCATAAATATCATCATTCAATGATTCAAACAACATCCCTTTATTCACTTGTCCAATACTTCTCATTCTCCTTGTATAGCGCTTTTCTTTTAACAAAAGAAGATAATTATAACTACTAATCATTTGTAAATAAATATATTGTTTAAAAGATTGGAGTTTTATTTTATCTTCCATGTTGAGGTAGTTTTCAGTATTTATTAAAAATGATAGACATAAAAAGAGTCTTTCTAAATCCAAATAACGAATATCATCTTCATTAAAAATCAAATTAATATAATCTCCTATTTGTTGATAAACGCGATGTTTCGTACAATCTTTTACCGAAAGATCCAATAAATAAGTAAAGAAACTCCATACAGTTTTTTGATAATTGGAACTATAAACCAATTTATTATCAAAAACATATTGTGTCATTCCTTGAGCTATATATTCATTACTTTCTTTTTCAGCTCTACAAAAACGAATAAATTCACCAATTTCAGTTTCTTCATGGTTTTCACAATCAACAGAAAGACGAGGAATAAAATGGGCATCAATGTATTGATTTTGTGTAGAACCATTTTTATAAAGATCATAGCCTTGTTTTATTCCTAAATAAGCAATAAAAGAAGCATCCGCATGACAAGAAGCAAGTGGTGGAACCATATGTGTTGATTCTGGTTTATCATCAAAACCAGACACCATAATATCTTTACCTACACGTTTTCCTATTTTTTCTAATTCACGATATAAATAATAAGCAATATCATCCGTCACGCACATAATTCCATCTAATTCAGGATTTTCTTGAAGCCATTTATTCATTAAATTCCCTGAATCAATATTATAACCAGGTGTCGATAAAATATACTTTTCTTCAAAAAGCATATCATGACTTGATAAGGCTTCTTGATAACCTGCAAGTCTTTGCTTTGCAGTAACCCCACTATCATAACCAGTAATAATTCCAATATGTTGACAATGATTTTTTTCAATCATATAACTTACAGCATCATAAACAGCTTTTTTGTTATTATAGACAACAAAAGGATAATCTTTTATTTGTGAATTTAAAGTAACTATTGGTATATGAAAATATTTTGGAAAAGCTTCTCTTGTTTTTTGATCCGTACGACAAATACTTGAAGCGGGAATAACTAAAAAATCTAAATCCAAATAATTTGCAAAAGCATAGACATTTGCTTTTTGATAATCAGAAGATTGTACAAACTTTACATTTGGATCAACTGAACCACCAAAAAAGATAACAAGTTCTATTCCCAGTTCTTTACACGCTTCATTTGCTCCTCGACATATTTCCATATTATAATCAGAGGCACTTGTAATCATAAGTCCTGCTTTAATTGAGTGTTCCATTTTTTCACCTCTTTTAATCAATTATAACACAAACCTATAAAAAAGATAAAAAAAAGACCAAATGGCCTTCAGATAAATTCTACAAGTCTTGTACAAATTTCAGAATGTTATTGTCAAAAAATTATTTAAGGAAGAAAAACCTGTTCATGATTTGTCTATGATGTTTATTATATTTTTTCTTAGATAAAAATCAATTTATTCTTATCAAAAGCAAAAATAAAAGCGATTACATTGTTAAAAACTTAATTAACTATCTGACACATCTTTTGATTTAACACCGTTATTATCACTTTAAACCGAGGAGTATCATCTATCACTTCTTTAAAATATTATATACTTGTCTTAAAGCGGTTACTATGGCTAAAAATCAAAAACCAAAAAAGGATTCTTTAATTACTTTAACTAGAAAATATGCAAATAATCATAATGAATGTGTAAAATTCTTTTTCAAAATGAAATGGCCTGTTGGCTTTTACTGTGAAAAATGTGGTCATCAACATTACCTACTTTCTAATACTATATTTCAAGATAATAAGCTAGATCTTTATAAATTAATTTTAGGAATGTATCTCTTTTTTACGGCAAATAAAGGTTTTTCTGCGATTGAATTAGCTAATGAATTAGAAATAAATTATAAAACAGCGCTATTACTTTGTAGAAAATGTAGGATTCTTATGTCCCAAAGTAACAGTGAAAAAATTCTGGATAGCTTTTTTTATGAAGCAGACGTTGCTTATATAGGCTCAAAAAGTAAAGAAGAACACAAACAAGGAGTTGCTACTGAACAGCAACCCTTTTTAGTAATGTTATCAACAGATAAAGAAAATAAATATCCAAATTTTTTAAAATTAATGCCAGTAGCTGTAGATAGTACAAATAATATTGTTAGATTCATCTCAAAAAAAGCAATACTTTCAAAAGAAAGAATACTAAACACTGATGGAAAAACAACTTTTTTAGGATTAACTGATAAAATAACATTAAAATCAGAAAAAATACTCTATGATGAAGAAAATCATAGATTGTATTGGCTTAGTGTATTAATTGGTGATATAAAAATAATATTACAGGTATATATCATGGAGTAACTAAACGTGACTTACCTTTGTTTTTGAATGAACAAGAATGGCGTTTCAACCATAGATATACTGGAAAGAACTTCATGAACAAAAATAAAGAAATATGTTTTGAAATCACATCCATGTCCTAAAAAAGCAATTATTACTGTACTCAATTTATCCAAACCATACTATGCACATGTGTCAGATGGTTAATTAAGAAAAAAAATAAAAAAAGGACAAACCAGTATAAAAAACTTATATATGGCAAATAGTCTATATAAATGAGAATAACTGATATATTACTTAAAAAACTCAAGAAAAGGATTTTCATAAAAGACCAATGAATATTAAGCAATAATGAAATCATTGATACCATTCATACAATAAGTTAATTCTACATAGATATCCATCTTGCTTACCCCCCTTTATCATCAGATATGATTACACTAAAAAAATTTCAAAAAAAGATGTGATTTTTAAAATCACACCTTATTCATCCTCTAATAAAACTTCTCCATTAGATTCAATTATTTCTTTATAACGATAATAAGAATCTTTTAATTTTCTTTCTAGCGTACCATGTCCATCATTAAAACGATCTACATAAACAAAACCATAACGTTTTTTCATTTCACCAGTACCAGCTGATACAACATCGATTGGACCCCAATATAAATATCCTCGACAATCAACACCATCTTCAATAGCATCATTAACATTCTTTAAATGTTCTTCAATATAATGAACTCTGAAATCATCATGAATTTCACCTTTTTCATCAATATTTTCATCTAAACCAACACCATTTTCTACAATTAATAATGGTAAATGATAACGATCATATAAAACATTTAAAGTATAACGTAATCCTACCGGATCAACAGCCCATCCCCAAGGTTGAGGTGCTTTATCTTTAAGATATGGATTATCACGGCATGTAAGTCCACCTGTATCTACTTTTAAATTCACATCACGATCAAATGTTGTTGAACGATAATAACTAAATGATAAGAAATCAACTGTATTTTCTTTAATCAATTTTAATTCTTCATCACTAAATTCTACATTTACTTGATCTTCTTTCCATACTTTCTTTAAATAAGTTGGTACAATACCTAAGCAGAATGGATCTGCCATAAAGAAAATATTCATACGTTGAGCATCTAAAGTTCCAACAACATTTAAAGGATCACAGTTATATGGATAAGTAGCTACTGATGAAGCTGTCATCATACAGCCAATTTGGTAATCTTCACTAATTTCATGTCCTAATTGAACTGTTTTCGCATTTGCGACTAAGATATTATGATAAGCATCCCATTGATCTTGTTTTGTTGTTGAACCAATTGGATCACTAGGATCTTTAGGATCTTTGATTGTAAGAACCCCACCAGCAACAAGCGGCATTCTAAATAACGCATTGACTTCATTAAATGTAAGCCAGAACTTAACTTTTCCTTTATAACGTGTAAAAACAGTTTTTACATAACGTAACCAAAAATCAATTAATTGAGGATTAGACCATCCACCATATTCAGTAATTAAATGTAATGGGGTTTCATAATGTGATAAAGTAATGACAGGTTCCATTCCTAATTCATTCATGCATGCAAACATATCATCATAATAAGCAAGACCTGCTTCATTTGGTTCAAGTTCATCCCCATTAGGGAAAATTCTTCCCCAAGCAATAGAAGTTCTAAAACTATTGAATCCCATACCTTTCATTAATTTTAAATCTTCACGGTAACGATGATATCCATCTACGGCATCATGTGATAAATAAACTTTATCTGGATTTAATTTCATTTCATATTTTTTCTTATCTTCATTCCATTGAATACCAGGATCTTTAGACATAATACCTACAAGTACATCTGTAACGTTCGGTTGTTTCCCATCTTCCAACCAAGCACCTTCATATTGATTAGCAGCAATAGCGCCACCCCATAAAAAATCTTTTGGAAAACTCATTTTCTCTACCTCCGTTTATCTAGGAGGTATTATAACACTTACAAAACAAGAGATTTATTCGTTTCATAATATGAAAAAAAGAGCAATCTTTTTAATTACTCTTTAAACATATCTTTTAATCATTAAGATTGAAAATGCTTTTCAATACTCTTTTTTTCATTCTCTGATAATTTTAAAATGTTTGTTGCTCTTTGATATGAACAATTTAACTCATTCATCACATTTCTTACATGTTCTATATTCTTTTCTTTACGTTCTATCTTTCGCCTTAGTTGATTCCTTGGCTAATTTCTTGATTGATTCCTTCATTTCTTGCTTTTCTTTCAAGAAAGTTTGCATAATCACACATTTCTTTGACCTCCCTTTCTATTTCCTTAAATCCATATCCTTTAATAATCTCTTTATTCCCTTGATAGTCTATTCTATTATTTAAAAAGGCTACTAATGGCATGAGTACTTCATCATGTTTGGGATACTTTTTTGTAGTATCATGTTTCTGGTTCAAGCATATCATAATAAGTTCTTCCTCGTCATGATTTTCTTTGTTTTCTTCTTTTCTATTCCTCCTTTCTTTTTTACTTTGTAAACATCTACATCTCCATCTTTTCTTTTTTGTTGCTTGTGGCATGATCCACAATGAATAGACTTTCTTCATTCCATCATAGTTTTTATCATCATATTCCCTTCCCCATTGTGTCGTTAATATCCTTAGTACAGACGCTATTCCTCTTGTTACAAGTGAATAACCTGGATGAATATTATTTTGTATTTCAACATTTAAATAGATTCGTTTATTGGTTTCATTTAATTGAGGAAGATCAACACAACATAACATATCAAACTTTACTGTTCCATAGTTTGGTATCATATTTTCATTATTGAGCCACCTAAAACACTGTTCATCCTTGATGATTTTCATAATTTCTTTAACACTTAAATGTCTTGCTTCTTTTACAAATTCATGAATCATTCTTGCTAGCATCTCCTGATTTCCTACGATTGCTTTGTAATGTTGACCTAACATGATTTTATGATTGGTTATTGTATTTTGTATTACCGTTTCCATAAGTAGTCCTCCTACTTATTTATTCGCTCTTTTTTTGCTTTTTTCTTCTTTTTTGTAAAAAAATTGGAAATTTCTTTCCAATTATCTACCAAGCGCTAAGTTAGCAAGTTCATCTGCTCGATCATTATATCGATTGATTTTCGTTTTATTTGCGACATGTGATTTTACTTTCACAAAAGTAATTTCAATTTGTTTTTCATATTCTTTCATTTGTTTTACATAAAGATTTTCAAGTCTTTCATCTTCATTAACCCACGCTCCTGTTGCATAGAAAGCAACACCTTCATAATCATGAATTACATACATTTTCTTGTATCCTTGTTGAACGCAATAAGAAACTGTATCTAACGCTGCTTTTAATTCTCCCATAACCTGATTATATTCTACAAATTCATCATCAAATTTTTGACAGTTTGTATAAATTTCTTGATTATTTTCAACAATTATTACACCAAAGCTATAAGCATAACATGTATCTCCATTTGTTAAACAACTTCCATCTACATAAGCATATGGTACATCTTTTTCATTTAAATTAAGTTGTGATTCATCCATTGTTTGTTTAAAAGATGCAATATAGCTCTCTACATCTTTTAACTTTTCTTGCGAAAACCCCTTATAAACATATTTTCCTTCGCTTACAAGTTTTTGACATTCGCTCCATTGTTTAAATTTATAAACCTCTTTTGTTAGTTTATCAATTGCGACATACAGTACCTTTTTGGCCATTTTTCCATCTCCATCCCTCTTTATAGTTATAATAAATAAAAAGAAGAATACAAACAATTCTTCTAATATTTATAAAAACCTTCACCTGAAGCTATTCCAAGTTTTCCTTCATCAATATATCTCTTTAACATCTTAGCCATTCCTTTAAAATTATAAGGAGCTAAAAATGAAGGAACTTTTAAATACATTGAAACAATATTATAAGCTGTCGTAAGTCCTACCGTATCTAAAATTTGGAAAGGTCCTTTCGGAGCTCCTGTACCTAAAGTCCAAGCTTTATCTATACTTTCAGGATCGCTAATCCCATTAACATAAAGATCCATACCTGAAAACAATAAAGGAACAAGCATTGAATTTAATAAATATCCTGATTTTTCTTTACGAACAGGTAATGGTATCATTCTTATTTCTTTAGCAAAATCCATAATCAAATCAAAATATTTTTGATTCGTTTGTTTTTGTGCCATGACTTCTGTCATATTATTTTTCCAAATACTATTTGCAAAATGTAATGATAAATATTTTTCTGGACGTTTTGTATATTTAGCGAACTTCGATGGTAATAATGTAGATGAATTCGTAACAATAACTGTCTTTTCAGGTAATAAATCTGCCATTTTTTTATAAATATCCTTTTTTTGTTCTACATTTTCAGCCATTGATTCAATAATTAAATCGGCATCACTGACTGCTTTTTGTAAATCTAATTCTAATTTAATATTTTCATAGGCCTTATTAGCTTTTTCTAAACATTTTTCTTTATCAAAATCTTCATAATCGCTAATACCCATGGCCCAATTTTGAGGTGTCTTTCCTTTATCGCTATCCATTAAAGTAATCGTATCATGATAAACCTCTTTTAAATGATCTAATTTAGGCTGACATCTTCCTATACTTCCTTCACTTCTAAGCCAAATCGTTACATTAAATCCACAATAAGCTGCTTGATAAGCAATTTGACTTCCTAAAACGCCTCCACCAATAACAACAACATTTTTAATTTCCATAGATTCATCCTCCTACCTTTATTTTACCATTTTGTTAAAATGTTCACAAAAGATATTTTCGCTTTTAGTTTGAACTACATATAAAAAAGAACCCTATTTCTAGGATTCCTTTATACTATTCAGCTTTTGTTGAATTTACTTCTTCAAACATTTGAGGAATTGCATGTTTATCTTCTTTGTTTTTATATTTGAAGTAAACAACTGTTAATAATGAACATACTATTAAGATTCCTGCAAACACTGCAATTTCAACTGAAATTGAAGGAGCTGTCATACTAATTGTTTTTCTAAATCCATCTACACTATAAGTATATGGTACAAATTTATGAATAGCTTTGTAGATAGCTGGACCTGTATCTAATGGATAAGTACCAGCAGAACCACCTAAGTTAACAATCATGAATACAAGCAACAAGAAGTCACCAATAAATCCAGTTGTTAAACTTAATAACATGACAAGTGACATAAATGCCGCCGATACGAGAATTGCAAGTAAGTATGTTAAACCTAAATTAACAGGTTCAAATCCATTAATTAATCTTAAAGCAGTAACCATTACGATAGCTGCTAATGTAGAAACTGTATACATAACAGTTGCTTTACTTGCCCAATATTTCCATGCATTTTCAGCTTTTTTAATACCATGTCTAATTGGATACATTAAAGCAAATGCTAAGCATGTTACATATAAACCAACTGACATCATATAAGGAGCCATTGCATGACCGTTATTTTCAACTTTAGAAATTTCTTTAT
This sequence comes from Faecalibacillus sp. MSK20_93, assembly GCF_020589945.1. Classification (NCBI taxonomy): domain Bacteria; kingdom Bacillati; phylum Bacillota; class Erysipelotrichia; order Erysipelotrichales; family Coprobacillaceae; genus Faecalibacillus; species Faecalibacillus sp. MSK20_93. The sequence continues at coordinate 24,253 of NZ_JAJDKA010000035.1, forward strand.
GACTTGTTTCAACAGGAGTAGCTACCATATCAGTAGTTTTATTTGTTGAATCAATCTTACTTTCTTCTGCACCAGATTTTAATGCATCATTTAAAGTAGTTACACCATCAGCTGCACTCTTAATTCCATCACCTAAAGTATCAGAACCAGCAGCCAACTTACTAGCACCATCACTAATTTGACCAGCACCATCAGATAATTGATTAGCACCATTCATTAATGTAGCATTATTGCTTACTAATGTTGAAGTACCTGTAGCCAATTGATCAACACCACTTGTTAAAGCTGTAATTCCTTTAGTTAATTCAGGAACATTACTGTTTAATTTTGAAGTACCATCAGCTAAAGCAGTAGCACCACTTGTTAAAGCTGTATTGTTATCAGCGATTTGTGTTAAACCTTTTTGTAAACTATCCACACCAGCTGTATAAGCTTGAACACCTGCAACTAAAGCATCTTTAGAATCAACAGTTACTTGTTTAATATTTCCATCATTGTCAACAGTTACATATTTACCACCATTAACTTTTGCATTCACTTCATTTAATCCAGCTTGGACTGTTTGAGTTCCACTTACTAATCCTGTAGGAACTTTTGTACCATCTGTTAAAGTTCCACCATTAAGAGCTGCATCTAAATCATTTAAACTTGATTTAGTTGAACTAGATAATGTATTAATTGCTGTAGATGCACCTGTTGTATAAGTAGCAACCGAATCCATATATGAAGCTACACCGTCTTTATATTTATCTACAGGGAAATAATTTGTTAAACCATAAGCATCGATTTCTGCTCTTGACAATCCACTAGTTAATAATTTACTAGCAATTCCTTGTTTTTGAGCATCACCACTTGCATTTAATGTTTTAATTAATGTAGCATAATTATCTAATGATGTTTTTCCATCAGATAATTGAGTCAATGAATCTTGACTTGCTGCCATAGTTTTTTTGGAAGTTTCAAGATTTTCTTGTAATTTTTTTACACCATCAACTACTTGTTGATTTCCTGCAACTAATTTTTCAGCACCTTCACCTAATGCTTTAACACCTGCATTTAATTCTGTGTTATTTTCAACCAATTGATTTGCACCAGCTAATGCTTGACTTACACCTGCTGTATAATCACTAACACCTTTATTTAATGCTTGAGCGCCAGTATTTAAATCACTTACACCACTAGCTAATGTAGGAGTAGCACTACCTAAAGTACCAACACCTGTTTTTAATTGGTAAATACCATTATTTACTGTAACAACACCATTTGTGTAATCTTTTAAACCTTTAGTTAAAGTATTTGTACCATCTTTAAATGTTAAAGAACTACTTGCTAATACTTTTAAGTTATCACTAATAGTTTTGTTACCATCTTCTAATTGAGTCATACCATCAGATAATTGTTGAGTACCATCGCTAGCTTCAGCAAATCCATCTGACATTGTTCCAATTGAAGTAAAGATTGTTTCAGCATATGTTTTTGTTACTGAAGATGAAACTTCAGCTTTAATTTTTGCGATTGCTGAATCATCCATTTTTGATGCAACATAGTTTGTACCTGGGTTTGTTGTATAATTTAAAACCATCTTTTTAGGATTTTTATCCAACAAAGTTGTTGCATTTTTGGAGAAATTGCTTGGAATCGTAATGACCATATAATAGTCACCATTTTTTAGTCCCTTATTTGCTTCTTTTGAATTTACAAAATGGAAATCTAATGAATCGTTGTCTTTTAATTTTTTGACTAATTGATCACCAACGTCTAATTTCTTATCGTTGTATTCAACCGCCTTATCTTTATTCACGACAGCGACAGGAAGATCTCCACTGTTTCCATATGGATCCCACATAGATCCAAGGAAGACAACTGTGTAAATACTAGGAATAAGAATAAGAGCAACTAAAACGATTTGAATCCAATGATTTTTTAAAATGTTTTTCCACTCTTGCTTAATCATAAATATCCTTCTTTCTATCTTCTATAGACATTTTACATCTATAGATATATAATGTCTATAGAGTATTATAATTTTTTCAATATAAATGTCAATATTCTTACATACAAAATATAAAAAATTAGTTATAATAAAAAAAGGGAAGGGATTACAATGAGAATTAGAAAAAGTTTTGAACAAGCAATTTGTATTTTATTGCTTATTGGTACAAGTGAAGGACCACTTAAAAGTCATGAATTAAGTAAAATGTTAGATGTTTCTGATTCATATTTAAAAAAAGTAACTAGACAACTTGTAGTAGCTGGTCTTATTACCTCTAAGGCAAGTAAGCTAGGTGGTTTTATTTTAAACAAAAAAATGAATGATATTTCTTTTTTAGATATTTTTGAAGCAATTGAAGGAAAAGAAAAATTTATTGAAACTACACATTTAGTTGATAAAGTCTTTGATCCAGCATTAAATATTCAACATACAGAAGATATCATTATCAATCATTTAGATGCTGCTGAAAATCAATATAAACAAAAACTCAAAGAAATCAATCTTGGTGAAATTACAAATTATGTTCATCAAAATTCAATCTAAAAATAGGCTTGGGAATTCCCTAATAAGCCTGTTTTTAATTTAATCTATTTATTAAATAACAATTCTAATAAATGAACACCATTTCCTTTTCCTAAAAGAATTCCTTTTAAACAGCGATTACAAACACAAATAATTTTCTTATTATCAAATTGTTGAACATATTCTTGCATGTATTTTTCTTGTACATCTTTAGGATAATGTGATAAATGTGTATCATCTAACGCTTTTGATTCATAATGGAGTGTTCCACAAAAAATAGAATTGTCTTTATTATTTTTCATTTCAATAACTTCGATATTCATTTTCTTTAAAAGACTTCTAACAGCTTGATGTACTTCAGGATGATTTCTATCACGAAAACAATCCTGTAAATACATTTTTTGTCCATGATAATCAGGAAAATCAAAATTATCTAATTGATCAAAATATTCCCAAACAGACATAGTCTTTACTTGATTCTCTATTTGCTTTCTACAAGCTTGACATACATATAAACCAATATCGCCTTTTTCAAATTCTCTTTTATCAATTTTACAACATCTTGCAATCGGCATTTGTTTTTCAAAATAATCTCTTACTTTTTTTGCTGTTTGAAGATGCATTGTAGCAAAATTACAACTTGGATAATAAATATACATTTTTCTTTCCTCCTATATCATTTGAATAACAACCTCACTGATTCCTGCAAGAACCATAACTAAGATTGGATTCATTTTATATTTTCTAAGTAATATTAAACAAATAACAAAAACAATCATTGCATGATATCTTAAATAAGATATCCCAATAATAGATTCTTTAAAAAATGAAGAAATTAAAATACTTATACCACTAATTGCAATCATTGAAACAACCGCTGGTCTTAAATAAGCTAAAATTGTTTTCATTACTTCCATATTTTTATATTTTACATATAAATAAGCCAGTAATGAAACAATCACACACGAAGGTAAAATACATCCAAGTGTTGCAATCAATGCCCCTGGTAAATGAGCAACATATTGTCCTACGAAAGTAGAAGAATTAACTGCAATTGGACCAGGTGTCATTTGAGAAATTGTAATAAGATCTGTAAATGTATTTTGACTGATCCAATGATATGTAGAAATTACTTGTTGACTAATAAGTGGTAAAGCTGCATAACCTCCACCAAAGCTTAATAAACCTATTTGAAAAAAGGCCCAAAATAATTGTAAATAGATCATGCTTTTTTCCTCCTCATCACTAAATCAATAATAGCAAGTAAAATACATCCTAGAATAATGTACATAATATTAATATTAAAGAAATAATTCAAAACAAATGAGACAATCATAATTAAGATATTTCTACCTTGATGTTCATCCATGACACTTAAAGCCATATCATAAACAACACTTACAATAATTGCTCCAATTCCTGCACGCATTCCAAGTAACATCGCACTTATGATTTTATTCGTAATAAATATTTTATAAAAATAAGCTATCACACTAATAATCACAATAGGAGGAATAATTGTCCCTATTACACAAACAATAATTCCTAAAATTCCTGCCATTTTATATCCTAAAACAATCGCTCCATTAACAGCTATTGCTCCTGGAGCACTTTGTGCAATCGCTACTAAATCCAACATTTCTTTTTCATCAATATAATGAAGTTGATCCACAAATCTTTCTTTTAATAAAGAAACAATCACATAACCTCCACCAAAAGTAAATGCTGATAAATAAAGTGTAGAGGTAAACAATTCCATTAATAATTTTCTTTTTTCCTTCATTTATATCACCTATTTCATCTTAATACACATTGATTCATCTGTAAAATATTATATAATTATATTATACATAGGTATTTACCTATATAAGGAGGCATTATGACATTTAGACATCTAGAAATCTTTATGAGTGTTTATCAAAATCAAAGTATTACTAAAGCATCCAAAGAATTACACATTAGCCAACCTTCTGTTTCATTAGCTATTAAAGAATTAGAAGAAAAATATCAAACACCCTTATTTGATCGTATGAACCGTCAAATTTATCCTACAAAAAAAGCTCATCTTTTATATAATCATTCATTACAGATTCTTTCATCTCTTGAAAATATGGAAAATGAAATGTATGAAGACCATGTAGAAAATATTTCTTTTGGCTGTAGTGTCACTATGGCACAAGTTTTTTTACCTCAATTATTAAAAAAATTAAAAATGATTTATCCAACTATTCATTTTCATATTATCGTTAATAATCTTGAATATATAGAAAATTTACTTTTAAAAAATGAACTTGATTTTGCTTTAATTGAAACAACACCGCTTCATCAATTAAAAAAAATTGCTTTCTATCAAGATGAACTTGTTATCGTTGTTCATCAAAAGCACCCTTTATTAAAAGTAAAATATTTAAAAGAATTAGAACATTTTGATTATTATTCACGTGAAAAAGGAAGTTCTATTTATGAACTTGTTCATAGTTATTTTATAAGTCATGATTTAGATATTGTGCCAACTATTGAATGTACAAATCCTCATGCTTTAATTGAACTTGTTAAACAAAATGATGGTTTTACGATTCTTCCTTATTCTTTAGTTAAAGAATCAAAAGAAATAACTTATTTAAAAAATAATGATTTTCAAATACAAAGAACGTATCATATTGTTATGCATAAAGACAAAAAACTCCTTCCTCTCTATCAAGAAATATTTGAGCTTATTAAAAAAAAGGATGTTACGATTTAAATTAATGTGGACCCCATGTCAAGGACAATAAATAAAAAAGTACTTAAATTTGAATAA
>NZ_JAJDKA010000036.1:0-29298 GCF_020589945.1 Faecalibacillus sp. MSK20_93
GTATTTGTTTGTTAAATTAATGACAATTTGTCGCAAATTAAATTGTAACTTAACAACTGGTTTACAATACTGATTACACGGCTTCAGATGATTATATTAATTTTTGCAATACTATAGATAGTAGAGGACCTCATCAAGTAGAATTAGATTTAGAAAAAATAAAAAAAGAATTAAGTAATTTACCTAAAGATAATATGACTGAAATCTGTCTTTTAGATGCTAAAGGAAAACTTATCAATCAATACGGATATAATAAAAAAGATCGATTACTTATTACCTCTGATTTATGTTCAGAAGGTGATAATTCAAACGATTATTATGATATAAATTACTATATTGACTTATCAGAATTATCAGATAAACAATATAAACTCTTAAAAGATACAATAAAAGATGTTGATGAAAAAGGTTATGATGATATTAATTTAAGTTTTGAAGGTCAAATAGAAGAATTACAAAATTTTAAAAAAACATCGACATTAATGTATAATGCCAAGAGCCGCTATTTTAAAGTCACACCAAGCTTTATTCATTATAATACGGATATTTTTGGAATGAAGCAAGGAAACTCAATTAGTGCGACGTTATATGCATATGTTGATGATGGAGATTATCATTTATCGTGGCATGGAGAAGTAGTCAATGACATAAAAAAAGTTTCAACATTGAAAATGAACCAGTTGACAAAAGATGCTATCGATAATCATTTTTCTAATATTTATGTAAGACTTGCTTCATTTTTAGATAAAGATACTATTACTTCAAAAGAAAATAGAAAAATGACAAATGAAATTGCCACATCTATTAAAGAAGGAACATTAACGTATGCAACGTTTACTAAACTTTTAGATGATTATTCTTATCAAGTATTACTTATGCCTTTATATAAATATCAAGGCTATACTGAGGGGCAAGAACATACACCAGAGGCTTTTATTGCAGTTTTCTATGATTTTCAAAGTGGAGGGAGAAATCAATTAAGAAATGATTTGTTTAAAGATAACTTTCCATTACTTTTAGGTGGTTTCTTATTTATCGTTTTATTTTCATATTTGATTTCTTATATGACAACAAGACGTATTAAAGAAATTGATCGTGTTGCAATGGAAATCACAAATAATAATTTTGAAGGTGTATTAGATACAAAAGGACATGATGAGTTATCAAGTCTTTCAAGTCATATTAATACGATGTCTTCTAACTTGAAAAGAAATATAGATGCATTGAATTTAGAAATAGATCAAGTGAAGAAGATGGAACAATTAAGGAAAGAATTTATTGCTCAATTTACCCATGAGATTAAAACACCTCTTTCCATTATTAATGGAAATATTGATTTGTTAGAAAATGTAGATGATGAAGATAAAAAAGCTAAGTATATAGAGGTGATCAATAAAGAAATTGCTGTTATTAATGATTTAGTATTACAAATGTTAGATTTATCAAAACTTGAAGCAAAGGCGATTACTTTAGATAAAAAAGAAATTGATTTAAGAGAGCTAACTGAAGATATTATTGATGATTATGAACAATTATTAATGGATAAAAAATTAAAGATAGAAATACAAGGAGAAGATGTTTTAATTGTAGGTGATAGAAAACGAATAGAAATGGTTATTCAAAATTATTTATCAAATGCAATCAAACATGCATTTATTAATAGTACGATCAAAATTAAAATCAAAGAAAATGAATTTTCGATTGAAAATAAGGGAAAACAAATTGATGAAAATAGAATGGACACTATTTGGGAATCTTTTGTCAGTGATGATCAAAAAGGGACAGGTTTAGGTCTTGCAATCGTTAGAAATATTTTAGAACTTCATGAAATGAGTTATGGAGTTTATAATTTACAAGGCGGTGTAGAGTTTTATTTTAGATGGAAAAAATAAATGAAAACCCTTTCTTTTAAAAAGAGTTATAGAATCGTTAAAAAAGTCTTCTTTTTTTCATAAATTAGTTCCATTTAATGAAAAAAAAGCATATAATAGTCATTGCTTAAAGGAGAGATAGTAATGAATATAATTTTAATGGGTCCACCAGGTGCTGGTAAAGGAACTCAAGCTGCTAAATTGGTGGAAAAATATGGTTTAAAACAAATTTCTACAGGTGACTTATTTAGAAAAGCAATTAAAGAAGAAACAAAATTTGGTGTTATTGCTAAATATTTTATTTCTTTTGGTTATTTAGTGCCAGATGATTTTACAATTCAAATGATTCAAGAATATTTAGAAGAAAATATTAACACTGAAGAATTTAAAAATGGTTTCATCTTAGATGGTTTCCCAAGAACAATCATTCAAGCTAGAAAATTAGCTGATATTTGTTCAATGTTCAATTTTAAAATTGATGCTGTAATCAACTTAGATATTCCTGAAGATGTATTAGTTAAACGTTTATCAGGAAGAAGAACTTGTGCTGATTGTGGTAAATCATATCATATCGTTTACAATCCACCTAAAAAAGAAGGTGTTTGTGACGCATGCGGTGGAGAATTAACACAACGTTCTGACGAAAGTGAAGAAGCAGTTCAAGTACGTATTGATACTTACAATAAACAAACAAAACCTTTAATTGATTACTACACAATGTTAGGTGAACTTACTAATGTTGACGGAAATCAATCAATGGATGAAGTTGCTGAAGAAATCTATAAAGTATTAGATAATTTAAAATAGAAGCTCACGCTTCTATTTTTTTTTCATAAAATGAAATAAGCTTTCTTGTATAGACCTCTATGTTATAATGAATATATCAAAAAATGGAGGATATAAAAATGAGTAAAAAACCCGTAAAAATTGTAACAATTGGTGGAGGAAGTAGTTATACACCAGAATTAATGGAAGGATTTATTAAAAGATATGATGAACTTCCAATCAAAGAAATTTGGCTTGTCGATATTGAAGATGGGAAAGAAAAACTAGAAATCGTTGGTAAAATGGCACAACGTATGTGGGATGCTTCTCCTTATGATGTTAAAGTTCATTTAACATTAGATCGTAGAGAAGCATTAAAAGATGCTGATTTCGTTACAACTCAATTTAGAGTTGGTTTATTAAATGCTCGTATTAAAGACGAAAGAATTCCATTTAGCTATGGTATGTTAGGTCAAGAAACAAATGGTGCTGGAGGTATGTTTAAAGCTTTAAGAACGATTCCAGTTATTTTATCAATCGTTGAAGATATGAAAGAATTATGCCCAGATGCTTGGCTTGTTAACTTTACAAATCCATCAGGAATGGTTACAGAAGCAGTTATGAGATTTGGTAAATGGGATAAAGTCATTGGTTTATGTAATGTTCCTGTTGGAGCAATGTTAGATGAACCAAAAACAATTGGTAAAACTTTAGATCAATTAACTTATAAATTTGCTGGATTAAACCATTTCCATTGGCATAAAGTATATGATGAAAATGGTAAAGAAGTGACTAAAGATATCATTGAAGCAATGTATGAAGGAAAAGATATGGGAATTCCTGCAAACATTCATGATATTCCATTCTTTAAAGAACAATTACTTCAAATGAATATGATCCCATGCGGATATCATAGATATTATTATCGTGAAGAAGAAATGTTGGCTCATGGTTTAGAAGAATATAATGATCCTAAGGTAGGAACTCGTGGACAACAAGTACAACAAACAGAACATGAGTTATTTGAATTATATAAAAATCCAGATTTAGATCATAAACCAGAACAATTAGCAAAACGTGGAGGAGCACATTATTCAGATGCGGCTTGTGAAACAATTGCTTCAATCTATGGAAATAAATTATCACATATCGTAGTAACAACTAAAAATAATGGATCTGTCCCAGACTTACCAGCTGACTGTGCAGTAGAAGTTTCATCTTATATTGGTTCAACAGGAGCAAGAGCTATTGCCTTTGGGTCATTACAACCAGCTCAAAGAGGATGGTTACAATGCATGAAAAACATGGAATTATGTGTTGAAGAGGCAGCTGTAACAGGAGATTATGGATTATTAATGCAAGCATTCATTTTAAATCCACAAACAGTATCAGGACAAAAAATGGTCAATGTTTTAAATGAATTATTGATTGCTCATGAAAAATATTTACCACAATTTGCAGATAAGATTGCCGAGTTAAAAGCATCAGGTGTTACCATCAAAGATGATGTTGCACGTGAATTAACTGAAAAAGGTTTATAAAAAAGGCGGAAGCCTTTTTTATTTTATGGTATGATGTTACAGGTGATTATTATGGAAGAATTTTCAAGAACTGAATTATTAATAAAAAAAGAAGGAATAGAAACTTTACAAAACAGTACGGTTGCTATTTTTGGTGTTGGTGGTGTGGGTGGTTTTGTCGTTGAAGCACTCGCACGCGCTGGTGTAGGGACACTTCATATCATTGATCATGATACGGTTTCTATTTCGAATCTTAACCGTCAAATTATTGCGACACATCAAACAATAGATCAAAAAAAAGTAGAAGTTATGAAGGAACGCATTTTATCGATCAATCCTCGTTGCAATGTTCAAACATATGATGATTTCTTTTTGCCTGAAACAATGAATCATTTTCCTTTTGATGAGTTTGATTATATTGTAGATGCTGTTGATACAGTAACAGCTAAAATTAAATTGGTAGAAATAGCACAAGAAAAAAAGATTAAAATTATTTCATCAATGGGGACAGGTAATAAGTTAGATCCAACAAAGTTGGAGGTAACTGATATTTATAAAACATCTATTTGTCCACTTGCTAGAGTTATGAGAAGGGAACTTAAGAAAAGAAAAATACCTGCTTTAAAAGTTGTTTATTCTACAGAAAAGCCCATTGAAACAGATGCACCTGTAGATCCTGAGACACATAAAAAAACACCTGGTAGTATTTCTTTTGTACCAAGTTGTGCAGGCTTGATCATTGCAAGTGTTGTTGTAAGAGACTTACTACATATAAAGTAGAAAGAAGGTGAAATTTATGAAAAAAGTAACTTTTGCGATTTTAGCACATGTTGATGCTGGAAAAACAACATTATCTGAAGCAATGCTTTTTCATGCAGGTGTTATTAAAAAAATGGGAAGAGTTGATAAAGAAGATTCTTTTTTAGATTATGATATACAAGAAAGAAAAAGAGGTATTACTATTTTTTCAAAAGAGATCTCATTTATGTATCGAGAAAGTCAAATGACTTTTTTAGATACACCTGGGCATAATGATTTTAGTTGTGAAATGGAAAGAACGTTACAAGTGTTAGATTATGCTATTCTTGTTATTTCGGCTAAGGATGGTATACAAGCGCACACAAAAACAATTTGGAAATTATTGCAAACTTATCAAATTCCTACTTTTATTTTTGTTAATAAGATAGATAGTACGTACTCAACCAAAGAGCAATTATTACAAAATATTCAAAAAGAATTAAATGAAAATTGTTTTGCAATTGATGAAAACTTTTATGAAAACATTTCTTTATTAAATGATGAATTATTAGAAAAGTATCTTAATCAACAAATGAAACAAGAGGATATTCAAAAAGTTATTTCTTTAAGACAAATGTTTCCTGTATTCTTTGGTTCAGCATTAAAAGATGAAGGTGTAGAAGAATTTATGGAAGCTTTAGATTTATATACTTGTCAAAAAGAAGCTTTAGATATTTTAAGTGGGATTGTTTTTAAAAAGACATTTCATAAACAAAAACATTTAACGCATTTAAAAGTAACAGGCGGGACTTTGCATGTTAAAGATGTTATTAGTGAAAGTAAAGTAGATGAATTAAGAATTTATACAGGACAAGGCTATCAAAGTGTTCAGAGTGCTTCAACAGGTGATATAGTAGCTTGTTTGGGGTTAGATGAGTTACCTATTGGTTTTACATTTGGAAATCAAAAACAGACACAACAAAATATTTTAAAGCCTTTTATGTCTTATCAAATTTTACTTCCTGATGATATTGAAAAAAGTAAAGCTATTGAACAAATACTAAGTATTGGTAAAGAAGATCCAAGTTTACAATTTGAATATAATCAACAATTAGGAATTCTTTCAGTTAAAATTATGGGAGAAATTCAATTAGATACTTTACAAAATCTTATTTTGGAACGTTATGGATTTTTAATTCATTATGATGAAGGAAGAATTACTTATTTAGAAACGATTTTGGATAAAGTTGAAGGAGTAGGTCATTTTGAACCCTTACGTCACTATGCTGAAGTGCATATCTTATTAGAACCTTTAGAAAGGGGCAAAGGACTTGTGTTTGAAAATCAATGTCAAAGAAATACTTTACCGCTTAATTTTCAAAATCTTGTTTTAACACATATGCAAGAAATTCAACATCTTGGTGTTCTTACAGGATCGTCTATTACAGATATGAAATTGACTCTTGTTACAGGAAAATCCCATTTAAAACATACTGAAGGCGGAGATTTTAGAGAAGCAACCTATCGAGCAATTCGACAAGGCTTAAAAAAGACAAAATCTCTTTTATTAGAACCTTATTATGAATTTGAGATGATTGTAGAAAATCATATTTCAAGTAAGATTATTTATGATTTAGATACATTTCATAGCGATTATCAAATAAGTTATGAACAGGATTTAACAATCATTAAAGGAAAAGCACCTGTTCGTTATTTAATGACGTATCAAAAGGATTTTCTTTCGCTTACAAAAGGTAATGGGAAGCTGTTCTATCAAATGGTTGGTTACTTTGAATGTCATGATCAAGAAAAAATTATTCAAGAAATTGACTATAATAGTGAAGAAGATGCTTTATTTCCTACAGGCTCTATCTTTTGTAAACAGGGTGCAGGATTTTATGTCCCTTATGATGAAGTAGAAAATTATATGCATTTACCTTATGTATATCAAAAAAATAAACCACGTCCAGTTACAAAAAATTATAAAGTCGATGATAAAGAGTTAGAGGAAATATTTATTAGAACATATGGACCAATTAAAAGACGACTTTCTAAAGAAATGAATCGTAAAATAGAAAAACAGGTTGAAGAAAAAAAGACAATTTTACCAGAATGTTTATTAGTAGATGGATATAATATTATTTTTTCATGGGATGAATTAAATGAACTTGCTAAAACAAATTTAGACCATGCTAGACATCGTTTAATAGATATTTTGAATAATTATCAAGGTTATCGAAAATGTTTGCTGATTGTTGTTTTTGATGCTTATAAAATTAAAAAGAATATTGGCTCAATTGAAAAAAATGATAATATTTATGTTGTTTATACAAAAGAAGCGCAAACTGCAGATAACTACATAGAGAAAGTAACACATGATTTATCACAAAAATATCGTGTTTATGTAGCTACTTCAGATGCTTTAGAACAAATTATTGTTTCTTCTAGAGGGGCTATGCGTATTTCTGCAAGAGAATTCGAATTATTGGTTAAAGAAACACATCTTCATGAAATTGAAGAATTTCAAAGAAAAAATAAACAAATGAAAAATTATTTATTAGAGGATTTAAAAAAGAATTAGCAGTCAAATGACTGCTAATTTTGTATATCATGATGTACATAGTAACTTTCATCATCAATGCCTAAAAATTGATAACCTTTTTCTTTATAATATTGGATGATAGATGGAAGAGCAGCTACAGTTGTATCTTTAGCATCTGTATCATGAGCTAAAAGGACAATATTTTGATGTGTTTCACTTGTAGCTTGTTTAATGATTGTTGCAGTTGGGATATGATCGCCACTTGCATCTGTTGTATCACCATTCCAGTCATAATATTGATAACCTTGTTTAATGACTTCACGTGTTAATTGAGACATGATACCATGACAATAGTTTTTAGAAATACGATTAGAACTTCCTCCTGGAAAACGAATATAGTGGACTTGAATACCAATAAGTTGCTTAACCATTTGTTTTATTTTTTTAAGGTCCTTGAAATAAGCATCCTTAGAGGAATAAATATCTTGATATTCATGCAAATAACTATGCAAACCAATAGTATGTCCTTGTTTATAAGCTTCAATAATATATTGATTATATTCTTGATGACATCCTGTAACAAAAAAAGTTGCTTTAGCATTGTATTTTTTTAATATTTTTAAAATGCGATCAGTATTTTGACTGGGACCATCATCAAACGTAAGATACACTATTTTTTTATTAGATTCTATATGTGTGCCAATTTCTATTTTTTTAACGACAGTTACTTTTCTTTTGAAAATTGTTTGGTTATTGGAAAGATCATTTGCTTTATAATAAATTGTATAGTTTCCAATTTGATTGGGATTAAAATCATTGGTATCAATTGTTAAATTGTATTGATTAGAATTATCCTTAATAATAATTCCTTTTTTTAAATCGTAAGATTTCCCTTTTTCAATTTTTAAAGATTCAGATTCTTTAATAGTTGGTTTTTTTGTATCAATCACTTCTATTTTCAAATGATATGTTTTTCCTTTAAAAAAATAAGTCACTGTATAATGTCCTAAAGTTTGATTGTTTAAATCATTTGCATTATAAGTGACGTCATTAATAGAACCATTTTTAACTTTTTTAATATATTTTTTATAATAAAATGGACTATTGATTTCAATTGTTGGATGATCAATAAATATAATCTTTCTTTGAAAATAAAAGTAACCCAGTATACTCATTATTCCTATTAAACAACATAATAAAAGATGTCTTTTCATGGTTTCCCCTCATATCAAAGATATGTAAATAATTATAAATGTTGAACTAAAATTTCTGAAATTTCTTCAAAAATAATTTGATCTTCTTTAGAAAATCTACTAAATGATGTAGAATCTAAATCTAATACACCATATAATTGATTTCCTTTTATAAGTGGAATTACAATTTCACTGTTGCTTTCACTATCGCAGGCAATATGTCCTGCAAATTGATGAACATCTTCTACAATAACAGTTTTTCGAGTAGATGCTGCTTTACCACAAACTCCTTTATCTAGAGGAATGTTAGTACAAGCAATTTTACCTTGGAATGGTCCTAAAATAAGTTCATTGTTTTTAAATAAATAAAATCCAGCCCAAGAGATATCTTGAAAATTTTGCATAATAAAAGCAGATGTATTGGCTAGAATTGAAATTTCTTCATTGTTACATTCAATTAAACCAATGTATTGTTTTAATAATAAGTCATTCATATTTTTACCTCACTTTATGGTATAGTATAAAATAAAGAAAGGAGTAAGGTCAAGGTGTTTGATATTTTAAAAGCAAAAGAGAGTTTTATGAATTATGTGCGTCAATTTGATTTAACGAATGATAAAATTCATTTAAAACTTGTTCATACATTGGAAGTCGTACATACAACTGAATATTTATGTCACCATGAAAATATTACAGGTGTTGAAAGAGACTTAGCCTATTTAATTGCTTTATTGCATGATATAGGACGTTTTGAACAAATAAAACGTTTTAATAGCTTTGATGATCGAAATATTGATCATGCTAAATTAGGGGTGCAGGTTTTATTTAAAGAGGGGATGATTAGAAATTTTATTGATGATGATCAATATGATGAAATTATCGAAAAGGCGATTGCTTATCATTCTTTATACAAAATACCAAATAATTTAGAACCCTCTTTATTAAAACAAGTTCTTCTTATTAGGGATAGTGATAAATTAGATAATTTTCGAGTAAAAAATATAGAATCAATACAAACTTTGTTTAGTATTTCAGATACTGCCTTTTATAGTCAAAGAGTTTCTCAAAATATTTTGAAAGATATTGAAAATCATACTTTGATTTTAAAAGAAAATAGGCACAATGAAGTAGATATGTGGGTTTCTTATATGGCTTTCGTATTTGACTTAAATTTTAAATCAAGTTATTTGTTTATCAGAGAAAATGATTATATACATAGGAATATGGAACGTTTACATTTTACAGGAAATTTAAAAGAAGATATGTTATTTGTTGAAAAAACATGTCAAAGTTATATTGAAGAAAAATGTAAGTAAATAAAAAGGACGTTTGTCCTTTTTATTTGTGTTTATTTCGTTTTCTTTGCAAGAATAAATAAGTATAATCAAATAATTCAAAATTCAATAAATAAATGACTTTTGAAAAAGTAACTAAAAACATTAAAGTAATGGCACCAATATAATCAATATTTCCTAATCCTAAAAATTGATGACCAACAATTAAAGAAATATATAAAACAATTTGCATTATATAGATTACAAAAATACGATAATGACTTAAGGGTGAATAAATATGTCTTAAACCATTATAATAACACCAACTTGTAAGTAAAACACAAATTGTTGAAAGCATTTCTTTTTCTAAACCTAAGACACGACCACCATTAACGATAATTGTTGAGCAAATAGCAATCATAAAGGCAAAAGGGAAGGCGTTTTTAAAGACTGTTTTTAAAAAATCACCAGACACTCTTTTGAAATTTGGTTCATAGGTCAAAAAGAAAGTCGGGATGCCTACACAACAAGCAGAAATGACAGTTAGTTGGATAGGTTTAAATGGATAACCATGTCCAAATAAGATCATTCCAATTGATAAAACAACTGAAAAGATTGTTTTAATTAAATACATTGATGCAGAAGCAGTAATATTATTAATGACACGTCTTCCTTCATTAACGATATGTGGCATGGCATTAAAGTTATTTTTTAATAAAACAATATGTGAAGCGCTTTTAGCTGCATCACTTCCTGAGGCCATAGCAATTGAACAATCTGCTGCTTTTAAAGCTAATACATCATTAACACCATCACCTGTCATTGCAACCGTATGGTTATTTTCTTGAAGAGTATTGACCATCAATTGTTTTTGTTTTGGAGAAACACGTCCAAAAATAGTATATTTTTCAATGGCCTCTTTTATTTGTTCATCCGATAAAGAAGAAACATCTATGTAATGTTCATAATTTAAAAGATGACAACGTCTAGCAATTGCTGAAACAGTAACAGGATCATCTCCAGAAATAATTTTAATATCAACATCTTGTCTTTTAAAATAATCTAATGTTGTTTTAGCGTCTTGACGAATAACATCAGATAAAATTAAAATTCCAATACATTTTAAATCTTTTATTAAAGTATTATCATTAATAGTTATTGGAGTATATCCAATACACAAAACACGAAAACCTTGAGAGGTATAAGTTTTAATTCTCTTTTCAATCTTAGAATCTAGATTTTCAAAAATAAATTGACTTGCTCCTAAATAAACGGTTCCAAATTCATTAAAAGAAACAGCACTATATTTTCTTTGCGATGAAAAAGGAATAACAAAGAAAGGTTGATAATTTTTTTCTTTAGAGAAGTATTGATGAAGTGCTATAGATGTCATATTGCCATCTTCTAAACAATAATTCATATTTTTGATAATTTGATCAATATTAAAATGATCATCAAAACAAATAACATCATCAACTTTAAGCTTACCTTCAGTAAGCGTTCCTGTTTTATCTAAACAAATAGTATCCACACGAGCAAGAGTTTCAATGCAAAATAGATTTTGGACAAGAGTATTTTTTTTAGCAAGTCTTAGAACACTTAAAGATAGGGCGATTGTTGTAAGTAATACAAGTCCAGATGGAATCATTCCTAAAACAGCAGCTACAACTGAAACAACTGCATCACTAAATGGATAATGACCAATAAAATATTCTTTAAAAAAGAGTAAAATTGATAAAGGAATGATAATAATTGAGATAATTTTTAAAATTTGGTCAATCGATTTTGATAGCTCTGATTTTTTGCTTTCAAATTCTTTTGCTTGAGCGGTAAGCTTATGAATATAACTTTCTTTTCCTACATGAATTACTTTACAAATTGCACGTCCTGATGTAACAAAACTTCCTGAAAGAAGTGAATCACCATTGACTTTTAAAATAGCATCGCTTTCACCTGTAAGAAGTGATTCATTTGCTTCTATATGACCTTCTAAAAGTTCACAATCAACAGGTATTTGCATTCCTGTATTTAAAATGATGAGATCATCTTGAACAATTTCATCAACATTGATTTTAGATAATTGATTATCTCTTAAAACATCAATTTGTTGTTTTGTTAAAATACTTAACTGATCTAATGTCCTTTTTGCTTTTATTTCTTGATAACTTCCTGTTAAAGTATTAAAAAAGATAACAGAGATAAAAAGGGTATTACGATAAGATCCAACAAAAACAAGACATGCAAATAGTAGAATATTAATTAAATTGAAAAATGTAAAAATATTATTAAAAATAATTTCTTTATATGTTTTTGTTGTTTTACTTTCCACAAAATGAGTTTTCCCAAGTTGTTGCCTTTTTAAAACGTCTTCTTGAGATAGACCTGAGAATTCTCTATCAAATATTTTCATAACTATCACCTTGTATTCTATTTTAGAATACTTTTTGTCATTTGACAATCTTTAACAAAATAAGACAAGTAAATAATTGTATACAGTTATACAAATTTGTGATATGATATTTCTAACACTATGATAAGGGGGCTTAAATATGAGTGAATTTATTGATTATGTATTTCAAAGAAGTACATCATTAAATAAAATTGACAATTCTTTATATTCTAAATACAACGTAAAAAATGGTTTAAGAAATGAAGATGGAACAGGTGTTCTTGTTGGACTTACAAGAATATCAGATGTTGTGGGATATAAAAAAGAAAATGGTAAAAAGATTGATACAGAAGGGGAACTTTATTATAGGGGTGTTAAAGTTTCTGATTTTATAAAGGGACATGATCCAAAAAATCGTTTTCTTTTTGAAGAAGCTTGTTTTTTAATTCTTTTTGGATATTTACCTAATAAAGATGAATTAGATGCGTTTAAAAAAGAATTAGCTTCAAGATATGATTTACCTTTGAATTATTTACAAGCACGTATACTAGGATTTCCAATGCAAAATATGATGAATAAACTTCAACAAGAAGTTTTAATGCTTTACACGTATGATGAAACACCTGATGATATTTCACCAGAAGCAACATTAAATAAGGGGTTAGATTTAATCGCTAAGATTCCAGAAATTGTTTGTTATGCTTATCGTTGTAAAGTACATTATTTTGATAGTGATAGTTTATTTATTCATCCTGTAAATACTGATTACTCGATTGCTGAAAATATTTTACAAATGTTAAGAATAAATCGTTCATTTACTAAAACAGAAGCCAGTGTTCTAGATATGTGTTTAGTATTACATGCTGATCATGGGGGAGGGAACAACTCTACATTTACAAATGTGGTAATGTCATCTACGGGAACTGATATCTATTCATGTTTTGCAGGAGCGATTGGTTCTTTGAAGGGTCCTAAACATGGTGGGGCTAATCTAGCGGTAGCTAAACAAATGGAACTTGTTATTGATACTGTTGGTTTAAATGCAAGTGATGAACAGATTAGACAAATTGTAAATGATATTTTAGATAAAAAATTTAATGATCAATCTGGTTTGATTTATGGTATAGGGCATGCTGTTTATACATTGAGTGATCCTCGTTGTCAAATTCTTTCTAAACAATGTAAGCAGCTAGCTATTGAAAAAGATAGATTAAAAGAATATGACTTATATCATCGTTTTGAAGAAATTGCGGTTGCTGAAATTGAAAAGAGAAAAGGTATTCATGTATGTGCTAATATTGATTTCTATAGCGGGCTCGTTTATGATATGCTAGGAATTCCTAAAGATCTTTATACCTTGATGTTTGTTATTGGACGTTCTGTTGGATGGGTTGCACATAATATTGAAAATAAACTTTATTCAGGAAGAATTATTCGTCCAGCAGGTAAATATATTGGGGAAAAGAAAGAATATATTAAAATGGAAAATCGTTAAAGCATTGTTAAATCAATGCTTTTTTTATAAAAGAAAAGAGTTGCCAAGATGACAACTCTTATATATTTTATTATTCTTCGATAACTTTGATCCAACCTTCAGGTGCTTCAATTGTACCCATTTGAATACCTGTTAAAGTTTCATAAAGTTTTTTAAGAACAGGTCCGATTTCATCCATTCCACTTGGGAAACAAATTTCTTTACCATGATCATTGATTTTGCCTACCGGTGAGATAACAGCAGCAGTACCGCAAAGACCACATTCAACGAAATCTTTTACTTCATCAAAATAAACTTCTCTTTCTTCAACTTCTAATCCTAAGTATTCTTTAGCAACATACATTAAAGAACGGCGAGTGATAGAAGGTAAGATACTGTTTGATTTTGGAGTAACGATTTTATTATCTTTTGTTACGAAAATAAAGTTTGCTCCACCAGTTTCTTCTACTTTAGTTCTAGTAGCTGCATCTAAGTACATGTTTTCATCAAATCCTTGATTATGTGCATCAACGATTGCATGTAAACTCATTGCGTAGTTTAAACCAGCTTTGATATGTCCTGTACCGTGAGGTGCAGCACGATCGAAGTCTGATACACGAATTGTAATAGGTTTAACTCCTCCTTTGAAGTAAGGCCCTACAGGAGTTACGAATACTCTAAATTGATATTCGTTAGCTGGTTTAACACCAATAACTGGATTACTACCGAACATATATGGACGAATATATAAAGTAGCTCCTGAACCATAAGGTGGTACATAATCAATATTAGCTTTAACAACTTTTTCAATAGCTTCTACCCATTTATCTTCAGGGTAAACTGGCATTTCTAATCGTTTGCAAGAGTCAGCCATACGACTTGCATTTAAATCAGGTCTAAAGCAAACAACTTTCCCATCTTTTGTTCTATAAGCTTTTAACCCTTCAAAACATGTTTGTGCATATTGTAAAACACCTGCACATTCGCTAATAACAACTTTGTCATCAGCAGTAAGCACGCCTTCATCCCAAGCTCCATCTTTATAATTTGATACGAATCTTGCTTCTGTTGGCATATATCCAAAACCGATATTTGACCAATCAATATCTTTTTTTGACATTTTTAATACTTCCTTTCCTATATATATCTTTAGGCAAATTCTACGCCTCATTAGATGAAGTGTCAATAATAATTTATAACTTATTTTAATAAAAAATTATTAATTGTATTTTATTTATTAATAATATTGAATTGCAAATTTTCTAAAATTGAAATTGCTTTTGCCTGCATTGTTAAATCATTACTAGAAATACCTTTTACATCAATAAAGATAGGTGTTTCAGGTAGAGCGCTTTTAACAATTACAGCATTAGATAAAACACAAATATTAGAAACAACACCTACTAGAGTAACATTTTGGTAGTTTTTATTCTTTAAGTAATTTCCTAATTCAAGAGAACCAAAAGTTGTTTTTTCAATACAAATATCATATTCTTTTTTAGCAGTATTTACCTTGCCATATAGTTTCCAACCATCACTATTTTTAATGCAATGTTCAATTGGCAAATTCTTTCCTTCTTGAGTTTCTAAATAATTATTTTGATGTGTATCGAAAGTAAAAATAACATCATCTTTATTTTGATGATATTGATCAATTAAAGAAGCAAGATACTCATCCAAATCTTCAGCTTCTTTAAATCCCAAACTACCATTTACAAAATCTTTTTGATAGTCTACTACAATCAGTAATTTTTTCATAAAATTTCTCCAATCATTTTTATTTAATCTTATCATATATATTGACTTTGTAAATAAATATCATATAATATTCATATGAACATATATTCATATGAAAGGAGAAAAAATGGATAAAATCGTTAATAATGAAATTGTTGAACAAGTAAAGAAAGCAATGCCCGAGGAAGAATCTTTATATGATGTTGCTGAATTATTCAAAGTGTTTGGTGATTCAACAAGAATACGCATTATTTGTGCTTTATTTGATCATGAGATGTGTGTTTATGATTTAGCTGCTTGTTTAGATATGACGCAGTCAGCTATTTCTCATCAACTTAGAATTTTAAAAGCCAATAAATTAGTTAAAAATAGAAGAGATGGTAAAATGATGTACTATTCGTTAGATGATGAGCATGTAAAACTAATTTTTGAGGCTGGTTATAGTCATATCATGGAGGATAAATAATATGAAATATAAATATAAAGTTAATGGCCTTGATTGTGCTAATTGCACACAAAAATTAGAAGATGCTTTAAATAAAAAAGAAGAGATTAATGATTGTGTAATTTCTTTTGCAACAGGTATGATGACTTTTGAAAGTAATCAAGAAATTAATGATAATGAACTTCTTTCTTTTATACAATCCATTGAAGATGAAGTAACAATAGATAACCTCTCTACAAACAAAACACATCATCACAATGAATGTGGATGCGGACATCATCATGAACATGTGGAAGATCATCGTGAATTGGCTAATTCAATCAAATTTAATATAGTTGGTTTGGATTGTGCAAACTGTGCAAGTAAAGTAGAAGCTGAGATAAAAAAACAATCTTACATTGAAGATGCGGTTGTTAATTTTTCTACTCAAAAGTTAATGGTTAAAGTAAAAAACGATGATTCTTTAATGGAAAAGTTACAAGCTGTTGTTGACTCTGTTGAAGAAGGAGTTGTTTTATCAAAGGAAGATAATCAAAAAATATATAGTAAACCAAAATTATTTGATTTAAAAGAAAATATGGAATTGGTTGAAGGTGTTATTATTTTTATAGGGGCACATTTCTTTGCAGGTGGTTTTGCTACTTTCTTATATTTATTTGCTTATTTATTAATTGGTTATAAAGTCATTTTAAAAGCAATTAAAAACATTGGTAGAAAAGACTTTTTGGATGAAAATTTCTTGATGTGTTTAGCAACTTTTGGAGCGATTGCTTTAGGTGATTACAGTGAAGCAATTGCGGTTATGCTATTTTATGCTATTGGTGAAATTTTCCAAGGATATGCTGTTAATAAGACAAGATCATCTATTTCTTCTTTAATGGATATTAAAAGTGAGTATGCTACAATTGTAAAAGATGATCAAATGATTCAAGCAACTCCTGAAGAAGTACAAGTAGGAGATACAATTGTTGTTAAAGTTGGAGAAAAAGTACCGTTGGATGGTAAAGTTATTAAAGGAAACAGTATGTTAGATACCGCAAGTTTAACAGGTGAATCAGTTCCTAGAAGTGTTGAAGTAGGAGATGAGGTTTTATCAGGAGTTGTCAATTTAAATGATGTTATTTATATTGAAGTAACAAAACCTTATGCGGATAGTACAGTAAGTCGTATTATTGATCTTGTTGAAAATTCTGCAAGTAAAAAAGCTAAAATTGAAAAATTTATTACCCGTTTTGCAAAAGTTTATACACCAACTGTTGTGGGACTTGCTGTTTTATTATTAATTGTTCCGATGATTATTTTACCAAATCAAAATTTCTATGATTGGCTTTATCGTGCATGTACATTCTTAGTTGTTTCTTGTCCATGTGCACTTGTTATTTCAGTACCTTTAGGTTTATATGCTGGTATTGGTAAAGCGAGTGCTTTAGGTGTTTTAGTTAAGGGTGGAAACTATTTAGAATTATTAAAAGATATTGATACTGTTGTTTTTGATAAAACAGGAACACTTACTAAAGGTGAATTTGAAGTTGTTGAAATTTCAGATGATTATTTATTAGAAATTGGTGCATATGGTGAATATATGTCAAATCATCCAATTGCTAGAAGTATTGTTAAAGCTTATAATAAAGAAATCGATAGTACAAGAATAGAAGATTTTAAAGAAATCGCTGGAAAAGGTCTTTCTGTTGTTATTGATCAAAAACAATATGAATTAGGAAATGAAAAATATTTTCATGAATTAGGTATTGAAGTGAGTCAACCTCAATCTATTGGAACAATTGTTCATATAGCATGTCAAAAACAATATTTAGGACATATCGTTGTTGCAGATGTTATTAAAGAATCTACAATGCCAGGTATTCAAGACTTAAAGAAGGCACATGTTTCAAATACGGTTATGCTTACAGGAGATCATTCAACTGTTGCTCGTGATATTGCTTCTAAAATAGGAATTGATCAAGTATATAGTGATTTATTACCACAAGATAAAGTTACACAATTAGAAAAATTAATGGGTAATGATCATGTTGTAGCTTTTGTTGGTGATGGTATTAATGATGCGCCAGTTCTTGCTAGAAGTGATATTGGTATTGCGATGGGTGGCGTTGGTAGTGATGTAGCTATTGAAGCTGCAGATGTTGTTTTAATGAGTGACGATATTACATCAATTGCTAAAGCCATTCAAGTTTCTCATTATACAAACTTTATTTTAAAAGAAAATGTTACTTTTACGTTATTAATTAAAATTGGAGTTTTAGTTCTTACTTTGTTTGGACTTACAAATATGTGGATGGGTGTTTTTGCTGATGTAGGTGTTACTTTAATTGCTATTTGTAACTCAATGAGAATTTTGTATAAGAAGTCATAATTTTGACTTCTTTTTTTTATTTTGTCCATACTTAAAAGGGTGATTAAAATGAATTTGCTTGAATATTTTGTTTTGCCCTTAATTTCTTTGATTGTTTTGTTTTTACTAACGAAATTAATGGGCTATAGGCAAGTAACAGAGTTATCTTTATATGATTATATAATTGGAATTACAATTGGTTCTATTGCTGCTGAAATGGTTATGGGAAGTTTTAATGATATTTTAAAGCCGTTGATTGGAATGATTGTTTATGGTGTTTTTACTTGGGGTGTTTCTGTTTTAACAAAAAGGTATTTAAATTTTCGCTTTTTTGTTGAAGGAAAACCTGTTGTTTTATTTGAAAATGATAAGATATATTTAAAAAGTTTGGATAAAGCAAAAATTGATTTGAATGAATTGTTGATGAATTGTAGAATGAATGGTTATTTTGAGCTTAACGAGTTAGATAAAATTATTTTAGAAACAAATGGGAAATTTACTTTTTATCCTAAGACATTGTCAAGGCCTTTAAAATTAGGTGATCTACATCAAGAAGTTCAAAAAGAATTTATACCAACAATTCTTATTTTACAAGGAACAATTATTTATGAAAATTTAGAATTGATTCATCATAATCAAAAGTGGTTAGAACAAATTATGAAAGTTCATGGAATTAATCTTCAAGAAATTGTTATTTTGTATGTGGATGGACAACAAACAATACATTTTTATTTAAAAAACGAATTAAAAAGGGATTTTATTTAATCCCTTTTTTGCATATCATATATAATTTTTAAACCTTTGAATGTAAGATCTTTATCATAGGCATCAATCAAATTTGTTTCTTGATAGATCATTCTACCTAGACCACCTGTAGAAACGACTTTTAATGGTTCAGGATATTGGCTTTTAATTTCTTCAATCAGTTTCTCTGTTAAACCAATATAACCATAAACAACCCCTGATTGCATACCTTCAACAGTATTTTTACCAATAATATGTTGTGGTTTTTTTATTGCTACTTCAGGTAGTTGAGCAGCACGATTAGATAACATTTCAGCAGAAATACCAATACCAGGAGCAATTGCGCCACCCATAAATTCACCTTTTGAAGAAATAACATCGAATGTCGTAGCAGTGCCAAAATCAATTACTAAACAAGCACAATGGTGACTATAGTAGGCACCAACAGCATCAACAATACGATCACTTCCTAAAGATTTAGGATTATCATATTTTACAGAAATGCCTGTTTTAATTCCTGGACCAACAATAATAGGTTCTTTGTGGAAATATTTACGAATGGAATTTGTAAAAGAATACATGATTTTAGGAACGACACTAGAAATAATAACATCTTTTATATCTTCAACGGTTACATTATAGGCGCTTAAAAAAGCAAGAATCATAAAACCATATTCGTCTGATGTCCTTTGCAGTTTAGTCGTTAAACGATAATTGCCAATAAGCTGATCATCTTTAAAAAGTCCCATTGTAATATTTGTGTTTCCCATATCTACAACTACTAGCATCTTTATTCTCCTTTAACTTTCATTAATTTTTCTAAAATAATATGTGCTAGATCTTCTTTGCTCATTAAATCTAAATAATCAACAAAGTTTTTTGTAATTAAAGCAACTTTATTTGTATCAGTTTTAAATCCAGCACCATCTTCAAATAAATCATTAACAACTAATAAATCACAATTCTTCTTAAAAAACTTATTTTGAGCATTTTCAATAACATTTTCTGTTTCCATAGCAAACCCACAAATAGTTTGTTTTGTTTTATGTTTTCCAATATAAGATAAAATATCTTCGTTTTTTCCTAATTTTAAATAAAATTCGTCAGCTTTTTTCTTTATTTTTTGATTGCTATATTCTAAAGGACGATAGTCACCAACAGCAGCAGACATGATAACATAATCTTGAAAATCAAAATAACTTAATACTTGTTTAAACATACCTTGTGCACTTTGAATTTTGATTACATCTACTTCGTAAGGAGCTCTTTGAGATGATGGCCCACTAATCAATGTGACATGAGCTCCTAATTGACGAGCAACTTTTGCTAGTGCATAGCCCATTTTTCCACTTGAATGATTTGAAATAAATCTCACTGGATCAAGTGGCTCTTGAGTAGGACCAGCGGTAATAAGAACATGCTTTCCAGCTAATGGATGAGGAGATGTCGCATATTCAATAGCATCAAGTAAATCTTCAATATCACTTAAATGTCCTCTTCCTTGATAACCACATGCGAGTTCACCAATTTCAGGTTCCACAATCTTAATATGATAAGATTTACAAATATCAAGATTTTTTTGAGTTGCAGTATTTTCATACATGTGTACATTCATTGCAGGAGCAATGATTTTTGGACATGTTGCTGCTAAAAAGGCGGAAGATAAAACATCGTCTGCTAAACCATGAGCAACTTTGGCAATAATATTTGCAGTTGCTGGAACAATAATAAAACAATCAGCATCCTTAACAATGTTAATGTGTTTAATTTGATAACCTGTTTCATCAAAATCATCAATTAAAACAGGTTTATGAATAAGTGCTCCAAAGGTAAGTGGTGTTACAAATTGAGCTGCATTTTTTGTCATAATAACTTCAATATTATAATTTTTCTTTTTTAAACGGGAAATAAGTTCACACGTTTTATATGCTGCAATACTTCCTGTTATACCAATAACAATTTTTTTCATAAAACCTCCAAAGGTGATTTTTACATCTATGCAACATTATAATATATTTTGAAATCCCATACAATGTATTTCATTCTTTTATTTTTTGGTTTTCATGATAAAATATCTTTAAAAGAAAAGAGGAGTGTTTATGAAGAAAATAGCTATATTATGTAAAGATGGATTTGAAGAAATCGAAGCATTGACACCGGTTGATGTTTTAAGAAGAGCAAATGTTCATGTTGATTTAGTAGGGATGGATGATTTAAAGGTGACAAGTTCTCATCAAATTACAATTCAAATGGATTGCGTCTTTAATGATCAAATCAAAGAATATGATGGAATTGTTATTCCTGGTGGTTTACCTGGAGCAACAAATTTAAGAGATGATGCACGTGTTATTGAAATTGTTCAACAATTCAATCTGGAACATAAATTGATTGCTGCTATTTGTGCAGGACCAATTGTTTTAGCTAAAGCAGGTATTTTAAAAGATAAAATCTGTACTTGTTCTCCAGGTTTTGAAACACAACTTACCGGAGCTAATTATCAAGAAGCTATTGTTCAAAAAGATGATCATATTATTACAGGTAAAGGACCAGCGGCTGCCTTAGAATTTGGATATACTATTTTAGAAAGTTTAGGGTACGATTCATCAAACTTAAGACAAGGTATGCAATATGAATATCTTATGAACGTTGAAGCACATAAAGAATAAAATTGATAAATAGTAAAACGCTAATTTCGATAAGACCATTGATTTGAGAAAAGAAAATAATGAACATGGCAATGATTGAAAGACCGTAGGAAAACCATAAATAAATTTTGTGAGCTAAAATTGGCTCACTTTTTTGTTTATTTTTAATAAGATATGCTAAGAATAAAAGTGCAATGATAATGCAAGATAAAGGAATAAAAACATGTAAAGTTGAAAAGATTGGATAATTTTTATGATAGGGTAAAATTAATCCAATAAAAAAGAACAGAGAAAGAAAAATAATGAATTTTTTTAAAGAAGTTACTTTAAAAAAAGTTAAGCATAAAGAAAGAGTTAATAAAACACACCAACTGTAATAAAAAAAAGAAAATGACGTATTCATTAAACTTGTGTAGTTTTGATAAAGTGGATGATAAAAAAATAATAAGATGATTGAATAAATAAGTGTAATAATTTGCATAAAATTCCTCATTTCTAAAAAAATAAAAAGAAAAAACCTAAAAAATAACAATATATATAGTGAAGGAGGTAAAACAAATATGGAAAACAGTATATCACAAATTCATTTATTAAGTGTACACTTAAATGCTGAAAAAGACAGTGTTATTCGTAATTTAGAAGATATTCGGGCAGTCATGTCTGTTTCTTACAAAATTTGCGATAGTAATGCAATCAATTTAATGTTTCTAACGACTGTTAATGAAAAGGAACAATGTTTATTTCATCTAAAATGTGAGTATGCGTTTTTATGTCATGATTATCAAAATGAAAAAGAAATGATCATGTCAGCTGTAAGTGTTATTAGTCCAAAAGTAGAAGAAATTATAGCTTTGATGACATCACAAATGAAAAATAAAGCGAGCTAATTTCACATTTATCAAACCCTTTCATATAGTATAATGAGGTGGCATATGAAAGGGTTTATTGAAGTATATGATCAAAGAACACAATTTTTAAAAGATATTTTTTTAAGTCATGGTTATCAAATAAATGATAAACAAGCACAAAACCTTGATTTTTATGTTGTTAAAAATCAAAAGATAGATCATGACAATACGTTTTCTCTTAATACTATAAATACAAAATATATTATTAATAAAGATAAAGTTTTTAAACATTTAAATAATACTTTAACAGCAATGGGACTCTATTTAAAAATAATACAAGATAAAGCACATTATAATAATATACTTATTTTAGGCTATGGAGATTTAGCAAAACAGCTTGCAAATATTTTAAAAAGTAATTATGATATTACAATCTGTAATCGAAATAACAAGGATTTAGATGAAATAAAACAAATCTATCATCATTTGGATTTAAATGCTTTATCAGGAAAGTATGATTTAATTATTAATACGATTCCTGTTTGTAAAATCAATTATAAAAAATTAAAATATAAACAAATTTATGATTTGGCACAAACAGTTGAGGGTAAAGATTATCAATCACTAAGAAATATACCTAATTTGTATTTTCCATATGAATCGGCATTATTGATGTTTCAATATATTCACGGAGTGATGAGACATGTTTAATGGAATGAAAATAGGGGTTGGGATTACAGGCTCTTTTTGTTCGTTAAGTAATTGTTTGAGATTTTTAAAGGAACTAAAAAAATATCCTGTAGATATTTATGTTTTTATAAGTGATCAAGTGAATTCTTGTGATACACGGTTTTTTAAGGCGAATCAGTTAATCATAGAAGTTGAAAAAATTATTGAAAAGAAGGTTATTTGTTCAGTTGTTGAAGCAGAAATTTTTGGGCCACAAATACCCTTGGATTTAATGGTAGTTTATCCATGCAGTGCCAATACATTAGCTAAAATGGCACATGGAATCAATGATAATGCGGTGACAATGGCTGTTAAATCAACACTTAGAAATCAACACAATATCGTTCTTGGTTTATGTAGTAATGACTTACTTTCAACAAGCGGAATGAATATGATGAAGATTTTTAATACAAAGCATTTTTATTTGGTGCCAATGTATCAAGATGATGTAATCAAGAAACCAAATAGTTTGATTGCACGGCGAGATTTAATTATTCAAACGATGATCAATGCATTGGTTGATAAACAAATTCAACCTTTATTTTTAATGAAGAAAGAGTAAATGATACTTTTTCTTTTGTTAATAATTTGTTAGAATAATAGCAAAGTGAGTGTAAGAAGATATATTTAAGGAGGAAATAATGAAAAAAAGTATTATAAAATTGATGCCAATTGGGGGTCAAGCTGAAAACGGTAAAAGCATGTACTGCTTAGAAATAGATGATAATTGGTTTATTATTGATGCAGGTTATCGTTTTCCAGAAGTAGATAAATTAGGAGTGGACGTTATTATTCCTAATTTTGATTATTTAAAAGATAATAAAGATAAAATTAAAGCTATATTTATTACGCATGGTCATGATGATGTAATGGGAGCACTTCCTTATTTATTACAAGAAGTGAATGTTCCTATTTATACAACAGATCTTACAGCTGATTTAATTGATCAATTATTACAAAGATATATGAGACATTCTCATGTTTCATATAAATATAAAATCAAAAGAGTAAATATGAATGCAACAATTAAAGTTGCTGGAGTTGAAGTGGACTTTTTCCCAATTACGCATTCTATTCCTGGAAGTGTAGGGTTAGCATTTTTAACAGACTATGGTTATATTGTCTATAGTAGTGAATTTATTATTGATTTTGGAGCACCTGAAAGATTTAGGTGTAATATTCAAAAGATGATGGAAATTGGTAAAAAAGGAGTTTTAGCTTTACTTTGTGAATCATCATATTCAAAAAATGATGGCTATACTTCTCCTAATCATAAGTTAACTGCTAAAATAGAAAGTATTTTTGAAGATGCTTCAGGACGTATTATTATTTCAAGTTATGCACAAAATGCTTTTAGAACTCAAGAAATTGCTCAACTAGCTAAAAAATATAATCGTAAGATTTGTTTCTATGGAAGAGATAAATATGATAATACCAATTCTTTAATGAGAATTGCTAAAAATAAGAAAAAACCAATCTTGGATATTCATCCAGCTTGTATTGGTGATAATAATGATATTCAAAAAAATAAAGATAATGATAAATTGGTTGTTTTATTAAGTGGTAGTCCTCGTCGCATCTATCATGATATTTTAGATATTATCGATGGAGGAGATGATAAGCTTAAATTACAAGATAGTGATACATTTATTGTAGCTTCACCTGTTTTACCAGGAACTGAAAAAATAGCTAATAGAGCAATCAATGAACTTTATAAAACTGATACACATATTCATGTTTTGAAAAACAAAGAATTGCAATCTATGCATGCAAGTGAAGAGGATATTAAAGTATTGATTCAAATTTTAAATCCAAAATATTTCGTACCAATCAAAGGAGAATATCAACATTTTATTGCTGCAAGTGATGTTGCTAAAAAAATGAATATAAATGATGATCATATTGCTATTGTTGATAATGGAGAAATGATTACTTTTAAAGATGGAAAATTACAAAGTTATCGAGATTCTATTACAATTGAAGATGTGATGATTGATGGCCTTGGAATTGGTGATGTTGGTGTTAAAGTTATTGATGACCGAAATCAATTACAAAATGATGGTGTTGTTATTATTGGTATGACAATTGATGGTAAAACAAGAGAAATTGTTGCCAATACAGATGTACAAACAAGAGGTTTTATTTACTTAAAAGATTCAGAAAATGTTGTAAAAGGAATTATGAATATTGCTGAAACTGAGTTAGAGTCTTATAAAAATAAGACGGAAGAAGATATTAGAGATGTACGTCAAAATATTAAAGATAAAGTGAACAAATATATTATCAAAGAGACTGGCAAAAGACCTGTCATTTTACCAGTAATTATAGAATTATAAAAGCAAGGAATATCTTGCTTTTGTTTTGTTTTTTAAATATGATATGTAAAGAGGTGATATGATGGCTAAGACCGCAAGAAAAAGAAAAAGTAAGCAAGAACAAGTGAGTGAAGAATTAAAATTAAGAATTATTTGTTTATTTTTCATTTTTTTAGTAATTATTGCTGCTATGCAATTAGGAGTGATTGGAGACCACTTGAATTATGTTTTTATGTATGTATTTGGGAATTTAAATGGGATTATTTATCTTACTTGTATTCTTTTATTAGGATATATTGTTATTAAGGCGGATTTTCCTAAATTTAATGGTCCTAAGGCGGTAGGTCTTTATTTGCTTTTTATTGGTTTAACTTTATTTATTTCTGCTACGCCATCACTTACAGGGATAAAAGTCATACAGTCTTATTTTAATCAAGTTCCTTTAAATAGAGGAGGATTATTGGGGGCAGTTTTATATGGCTTTTTAAGTGCATTGTTTGATTATATGGGAGCAATCATTGCGGCGGTTTTTATTGTTGTAACAGGAATTATTTTATTAGGAAGTAAGTTTTATTTTGAACACAAAAAAGAAATTCAAAAAAGAGCAAAAAATAATTTTAATAAAACAAAAGATTCTTTAAAACAGCATTCAAATTATTTTGGAAATTTCTTTAAGAAAAAACAAAATAAGACAACTTTTTTTGATGATGCTATTTTCGAAGATGATGAAACCCCAACGACTATATTTGAAGAAATAGCGAAAGAAGATGTGACTTTGCCACAAGCTTTTACTTTTAATGATGAACATCAAGAAATAGAAATTGTTGATAAAGAGCCACCTATTCCATCGGTGGATGAAGAATTAGTTCAAAATGATCAATCACAAATTGAAGAACCAGTCATAGAGCATACAAATAAAAATTATCATTTACCACCGTTATCTCTTTTACATAATGTGGTTAATAAAAAACAAGGTGAAAATAAAAATCATGCTGTAGAAAGTGCTGAAAGATTAACAGCTGTTTTAAATGAATTTGGAGTCCATGCTTCTATTAATAATATTTCTATTGGCCCTTCAATTACAAAATATGAATTAAAATTAGAAACGGGGACAAGAGTCAATAAAATAATGTCTTTACAAGATGATATTAAATTAGCTTTAGCAGCTAAAGATATCCGTATTGAAGCGCCTATTCCTGGAAAACCAGCGGTTGGTGTTGAAATACCTAATTTAGTATCATCAATGGTTTCTTTTAAAGAGGTATTTAAAAACATTCCTGATAAATATAAAGACAATAAACTTGTTGTTCCTTTAGGAAAGGATGTTAATGGTCAAGTCATTTATGCAGAGCTTAATAAAATGCCTCATTTACTTATTGCTGGGGCAACAGGTTCAGGTAAATCTGTATGTGTTAATACGATCATTAGCAGCATATTAATGCGTGCGAAACCGGATGAGGTCAAACTTATTTTAGTTGATCCTAAAAAGGTTGAGTTATCCAATTATAATGGGGTTCCTCATTTATTAGCACCGGTCGTTACTGATCCTAAAAAAGCAGCGGCCACTTTAAGAGAAACCGTTTCGGAAATGGAAAGACGCTATGATTTATTTGCAGGGGCAAATGTTAGAAAAATTGAAACGTATAATCAATATGTTGAAAAGAAAAATCAAGGAAATGATGCGGAACATCAATTAGAAAAACTTCCATATATTGTTGTAATCCTTGATGAAGTTGCAGATTTAATGATGGTAGCTAGTAAAGATGTTGAAGATTGTATTATGCGTATAGCTCAATTAGCACGTGCGGCTGGGATTCATTTAATTGTAGCTACACAAAGACCATCAACGGATATTATTACAGGTGTTATTAAGGCTAATATTCCATCAAGAATTGCTTTTGCTGTTTCTTCAAGTATTGATTCTAGAACGATTCTTGATTGTACAGGCGCAGAGAAACTTTTAGGAAAAGGAGATATGCTTTTTTTACCAATGGGATCGAATTCGCCGATTCGTGTGCAAGGAGCTTATGTTGATGATAGTGAAGTGGAAGCAATCACTTATTATACAACGAAACAACAAGAAGCCTCATATGATGAAAGATATACAAATGTAAAACCAATTTCTGCAGTAGCTGCTTCTAAAGAAGAACAAGAAGATGAAGAGTATGAAATGTGCAGAGCATTTGTTATTCAAGCACAAAAAGCGAGCACATCACTTTTACAAAGACAATTTAGAATAGGCTATAACAAAGCAGCCAGAATTATTGATCAATTAGAAGCGGATGGTATTATAGGTCCACAAATTGGATCTAAACCACGTGAAGTATATGTACGTGGCTATAATGAAGAAGAAATTTAAAAACGATATTTACCGTTTTTTATTATGTTAACTGTTTTCAAATGTTTTTTTAAATGCTACAATGATAGAGGAAAATTAAATGGAGGAAGAAGAACATGAAAAAATTATTCGCAAGTATTTTATGCTTAGGAATGATTTTTGGTGCTACTGGATGTACAAGTGGTGGCGATGATACTTATGAAATCGCAATGATCACTGACTCTGGATCAGTTACTGATAAATCATTCAATCAATCTGCTTATGAAGGTGTAAAAGAATTTGGTGAAAAAAATGATATTTCATATAAATATTATGCACCAAAAGATACTGATCAAGCTGGATTATTATCTACAATTGATGATGCTGTAGATAATGGAGCAAAAGTTGTTGTAACTCCAGGATTCAACTTCTCTGGGGCTTTATACCAAGCTCAAGAAAAATATCCTGATGTCAAATTCGTTACTATCGACTTTGAACCACAAAAAGATGGTAGTGGAGAAACAAAAGTTGGAGATAATACAGTAAGTTATTTATTCTCTGAACAAGAATCTGGATATGTTGCTGGATATGCTGCTGTTAAAGAAGGATATACTAAATTAGGTTTCATGGGTGGTATGGCTTTACCAGCTGTAGAAAACTATGGTGTTGGTTACCTTCAAGGTGCTAGTGATGCTGCTAAAGAAATGAATGTTAATGTTGATGTTAACTATACATATACTGGTACATTCTCTGAATCACCAGATATCAAATCTAAAGCTTCATCATGGTATGCAGGTGGAACTGAAGTCATCTTCTCATGTGGTGGACAAATTTGTAACTCAATTTTCGCTGCTGGACAAGAAGCTGGTAAATACACTATTGGTGTAGATACTGACCAAAGTGGTGATTCTGATACTGTTATTACATCTGCATTAAAAGATGTAAAAGGTGCCACTATTGAAGCATTAAATGCTTATAAGAAAGATAAATTCCAAGGTGGAAAAACAGTTACTTTGAAAAATACAGGTGGTATTGTTTATCCAGGATTATTAAAGAACTTTTCTAAAGAAGATCATGATGCTGTTGATAAAAAAATCAAAGATGGTTCTTTAGAATTAAAATCATCTGCTGATGTTGATGAAAAAACTGGAGATCCTTCAGGAATTTCATTTGATAATTTAACAGTTAATTTTGAATAAGATAAATTGGGGATGTTACGAAATAATTTAAAATCGTAACATCTTTTTTGTTATAATTTCAAACTAAAAATGGGGTATTGATATCTTATCAATGATATTTATTTTCTACTAATTAATTCCTCAACCATAATGTTTGAGGAATTATTGAAATTAGAAACAATTGCTTCTTATAGTAGAATAATTTTATTATATAGATATTTAAA
>NZ_JAJDKA010000037.1:0-28224 GCF_020589945.1 Faecalibacillus sp. MSK20_93
AGAAACAATTGCTTCTTATAGTAGAATAATTTTATTATATAGATATTTAAAATTCTTATTTTTAATATATTTTTCTTTGTTATGAAAAAACAAAAATTCTTTTCTATATTTATAAATTCATGTATAATTGTATCGAAAAGGGGGAAGCTTAATGTCATATGCAATAGAAATGCTTAACATAACGAAAGAGTTTCCTGGTATCAAAGCAAATGATAATGTTACCTTGCAAGTTGCACAAGGTGAAATACATGCATTGTTAGGAGAAAATGGTGCCGGAAAATCGACGCTGATGTCTATTTTGTTTGGTTTATATCAACCGGATGAAGGACAAATAAAAATTAATGGAGAACCTGTTGAAATTAATGATCCCAACGATGCCAATAAATATAACATTGGTATGGTTCATCAACATTTCAAACTTGTACATAACTTTACAGTACTTGAAAATATTATTTTGGGTATTGAAGAAACAAAGCATACTTTTATTCAAAAAGGTGCGGCAAGAAAAAAAGTTATTGAATTATCTCAAAAGTATAAATTAAATGTTGATCCAGATGCTTTAATTTCGGATATTACTGTAGGAATGCAACAAAGGGTTGAAATTTTGAAAATGTTATTTAGAGATAATAATGTTTTGATTTTTGATGAACCTACTGCGGTATTAACACCTCAAGAAATCGATGAACTAATGATAATTATGAAAGATTTAGCAAAAGAAGGTAAATCTATCATTTTTATTACTCATAAATTAAATGAAATTAAAGCGGTAGCTAATCGTTGTACAATATTAAGAAAAGGTAAATATATTGGTACAGTTGATGTAGCATCAACATCTGCTGAAAAATTATCAGAATTAATGGTTGGCCGAAAAGTTAACTTTATTGTAGAAAAAGATGAACCTCAAATTGGTGATACAGTTCTTGAGGTAAGAGATCTATGTTATAAACCAACTCATTCGTCCAAGAATGTTTTAAATAATGTTTCATTCAATGTACGTCGAGGAGAAATCGTTTGTATTGCGGGAATTGATGGGAATGGACAAACAGAACTTGTTTATGCATTATCAGGCCTTATTAAACATAACAGTGGGCAAATTCTATTAAATGGAGAAGATTTATCTCATGAAAGTATTCGTTCACGTTCTTTAAAAGGAATGGCTCATATTCCAGAAGATCGTCATAAACACGGTTTAGTGTTAGATTACAATCTAGCCGAAAACTTTATCTTAAAGAGTTATTTTGATCCAAAATATCAAAATAAAGGTTTTATTAAATTTGATAAGATGTATGAAACAGCTAATAAGTTAATTGAACAATATGATGTTCGTTCTGGTGAAGGTGCAAAATCTATTACGAGAGGAATGTCAGGAGGAAATCAACAAAAAGCAATCATTGCTAGAGAGGTTGAATCTAATTCGGACTTATTAATTGCTGTACAACCAACACGTGGATTAGACGTTGGTGCTATTGAATTTATTCATAAACAACTTGTTAAACAAAGAGATGAAAATAAAGCTGTCTTACTTGTTTCATTAGAATTAGATGAAGTTATGAATGTTTCAGATCGTATTTTAGTAATGTATGAAGGTGAAATCGTTGCTAATTTAGATCCAAAACAAATTGATGAAAAAGAATTAGGACTTTATATGTCAGGAAGTAAACGAGGTGAAGGATATGAAAAATAGTGAGTCAAAACAAAATCTGATAGCTTCTTTACTTGCTATATTAATTGGATTGTTTATAGGATTTATCGTTATTTTAATAGCAAATCCATCTCAAGCTTTTAGAGCAATGGGTATTATGATGTCTGGGGGATTTTATAAAGGATTAAGAAGTACAGGACAAGTTCTTTATTCTGCAATTCCAATTATGATGACTGGGTTATCTGTTGCATTTGCATTTAAATGCGGTAACTTTAATATCGGGACAACTGGTCAATATACAGTTGGTGGCTTTGTGGCATTATTTTTAGCCAATACGCTTTATCAAACTGTACCTGATTCATTATTATGGATCATTTGTTTAATTGCTGCTGGACTTGCTGGAGCAATTTGGGCATTGATTCCCGGAATTTTAAAAGCGTATAGAAATGTTAATATTGTTATTTCAGGTATCATGTTTAACTATATTGGTATGTATCTTGTTATTGAGGGTGTTAAAGCTTTTATTTATGATTCAGCTGGTGCTCGTTCTCAAACATCTAAGATTGCTGTTCCTAAAATGGGATTAAATCATATTTTCCCAGGCTCAGATGTTAATGGTGGTATTATTATTGCTATTGCATTATGTATCGTTGCTTATATTATTTTAAATAAAACAACATTTGGTTATGAATTAAAAGCATGTGGTTATAATCCAGAAGCAAGTCGTTATGCTGGGATGTCTGAAAAGAAAATTGTTATTTTATCAATGGTTATTTCAGGATTTTTCTCAGGTATTGGCGGTGGACTTGTTTATATCGGAGGAACAGGTAGAGCCTTTACAACTGCTGAAGTCACACTTCCAGAAGGATTTAATGGAATTCCAGTTGCATTGTTAGGAATGAACAGTCCACTTGGATGTATTTTAGCGGCATTATTTGTTTCATATATTAATGTTGGTGGAAACTATATGCAAGCATGTAATATTCCAGTTGAAATTATTGATGTCATTTCAGCGGTTATTATTTACTTTAGTTCATTTGCTTTAATGATCCGTTTATATTTACAAAATCATGAAAAGAAAAAACATAAAAAAGAAGTTGCTGTTGAAGGGGGTCAAGAATAATGGATATTATTTTAAATGTCTTAAATCAAACATTAGTCTTTACAGTTCCTCTTTTAGTAGTTGCTTTAGGTGGGATGTTTAGTGAACGAAGTGGTGTTGTTAATATCGCGTTAGAAGGAATCATGATTGGTGGAGCATTCGTGGGGGTTTATTTCATTTATTTAATGCAATCAGCAAACACAACAATGAATCCGCAATTATTATTGATTTTAGCATTAATTGTAGCTGGTATTTTTGGGGCTTTATTAAGTTTACTTCATGCTTTTGCAGCGATTAACTTAAAAGCCGATCAAACAATTTCAGGAACTGCAATTAATATGTTAGCTCCTGGATTGGGTTTATTCTTAGCTAAATTGATTTTCAATGGAAATTCAAGTGTACCTTTTTCAAATACATTTAGAATTCATGAAATTCCTGTCCTATCACAAATTCCAATTTTAGGACCTATCTTATTTAAAGGTGCTTATATTACAACTTATCTTGGAATTGTTATTTTGATTTTATCGGTTATTTTCTTAAATAAAACAAAAGCAGGATTAAGATTACGTGCTTGTGGTGAAAATCCTCAAGCTGCTGATGCTGCAGGTGTAAGTGTTTATAAATATCGTTATATGGGTGTTCTGTTATCTGGTTTTCTAGGTGGTATAGGTGGACTTATTTATATCATCCCAATTTCAACTGTATTTAATAGTGATGTTGGTGGTTATGGATTCTTAGCTCTTGCAATCTTGATTTTTGGTAACTGGCAACCATATCGTATTGCTACTGCTTCATTATTCTTTGGAATTATGAAGACATTAGCATATACTTATACAGCAATTCCATTTTTATCAGCATTAGGTTTCCCAAGTGTTGTTTATAAACTTATTCCCTATGTAGCAACATTGATTTTATTAGCGTTTACTTCTAAAAATTCTGCTGCTCCTAAGGCTTCGGGGATTCCTTATGATAAATCAAAACGTTAAAATATTTGAAAGTATTGTTTCTTAGGAAATAATACTTTTTTATTTTTTTGATTATTTGTGTATAATAGATGAGAATGAAAGGAAATGATTATGGAAAAAGTTTATAAAATGCCAGGGTATGATTTACATTTGATCCCTACAAATAAATTTAAAAATATTACAATTTCATTAAAATTACAAAATACACTAGATGAAAAAACGGTTGCTAAAAGAACATTACTATCTTTTATGTTGACTACGGGTACAGAAAAATATCCCTCAACACAAGAACTTTCTATATATTTAGAAAGCATGTATGGTATGAAATTAGGAGCTAATGTTGTTACTAAAGGTAAGAGTCATATTATTAATATTAATTCAATCTGTATTAATCAAGAATATTTACCTTACAAAGAAGATCTTATTCAACGGCAAATCCAATTGTTAAATGATATTTTCTTTAAACCTAATGCCTCAAAAACAGTTTTTGATCAAACAATGTTTGAAAGAAAGAAAAAAGAATTGGTTGAACGTCTTATTAATAATCAAGATGATAAATTTTATTATAGTTTAGAAAAAATGTTTGAATATATGGGAAAGGGGACATGTTTAGGGATTTCTTCTCATGGAAATATTGAAGATATAAAAAAAATTGAAAATGAAGAATTATTTTCGTATTTTAAGGAATGTATAAAAAATGACCAAAAACATATTTATGTAGTTGGAAATGTAGATGAATCTATTGTTCATGTCTTTGAAAATTGTTTATCTTTTGAAAAAAATAATTCAATTTTTGAAAGTGTATATTCATTTGAAAAAAATAGAAAAGATTTATTAGAAATCATCGAAAAGCAAGATGTTACACAAGCTAAACTTAATATGGGATATCGTATATCAGTAAATTACAATCACCAAAATCATTATGCTTTTGTAGTATTTAATGCGATTTTTGGTGGAATGAGTCAATCTAAATTATTTAAAGTTGTTAGAGAGAAAAATTCATTATGTTATTATATTTCTTCAAGTTATGATGCTTTTAATGGAGTGATGGTCATTACAGCTGGCATAGAAGGAAAAGATTATCATCAAACCGTTCAATTAATTAAAGAACAATTAAAAGAAATGCAAGATGGTTGCTTTGATCAAGATGATATTGATACTGCAAAATTAATGATTAAAAATTCTATGAAAAAAACAAACGATGAGCCATTAAGTCAAGTTGCCGTTCAATACAATAGAGATATTACGGGAAAAAAAGAAACAAATGAACAATATTTAGAAAAAATTGAAAATGTTACTTATCAAGATATTGTAGATGTTTGTCAAAATATTGAACTTGATACAATATTTTTGTTGAAAGGGAGAAATGAGTAATGGAAAAAATATATTATCAAACTTTAAAAGAAACGTTATTTCATGAGAAATTGGAAAATGGTTTAGAAGTATATTTGTTACCTAAAATTGGTTTTGAAAAAACATATGGTTTATTTTCAACAAGATTTGGATCGATTGATACAACTTTTGTACCTTTAGGACAAAAAGAAATGATAAAAGTCGAAGACGGAATTGCTCATTTTTTAGAACATAAAATGTTTGATATGGAAAATGGGGATGCTGCTGATGAGTTTGCTAAACTTGGGGCAAGTTCAAATGCATTTACATCATCAAGTCGTACGGCCTATTTATTTTCAACGACAACAAATGAAAATGATTGTGTTGAACTTTTACTAGATTTTGTACAAAGTCTAAATATTACAGACGAAAGCGTAGAAAAAGAAAAAGGAATTATTTGTCAAGAAATAAAAATGTATGATGATGACCCAGATTGGCGTGTTTATTTTGGAGCTATTGCCAACTTGTATCATAAACATCCTGTTAAGATTGATATTGCTGGAACTTGTGAAACTGTTAATAATACGTATAAAGATATGTTGGAACTTTGTTATCAAACTTTTTATCATCCACATAATATGATGCTTTTTGTTGTAGGTAATATTAATCCTGAAGAATTAATAGGTGTCATTAAAGAAAATCAAAATAAAAAGCATTTCTTATCTGAAAATGCAATTCAAAGATTAAAAATAGAGGAACCAACATCAGTGGCTGTTAAAGAACAAATTGATACAATGCAAGTTGAAATGAATAAATTGATTGTTTCTATTAAAATTAATGAAATTCTTAATGATCCTCAAGATAAAATTAAAAGAGAATTAGCTTTAAATTTATTATTTGATTTATATTTTTCTAAAAGTTCTTCGTTATATAACGAATGGTTAGAAAAAGGGTATATTAATGAAACATTTAGTGCAAGTTTTACGCAAGAAAGAGATTATGCTTTTATTTTAATGGGTGGAGATCAAGATGATTATGAATTATTGCAAAAGACAATTTTTAATTTTATAGATCATGTTCAAGATTTAGAAATAGCAGAAGATGATTTTGAAAGAATTAAAAGAAAAACAATTGGAAACTTCATCAATAGTTACAATAGTCCAGAAAGTATTGCGAATACTTTTAGCCGTTATTATTTTGAAGGAATTTGTTCTTTTGATTTAGTAGATTATGTAAGTAAAATGACATTGGCAGATATAAATGAAGTAAAAAGATACTTTAATAAGGAATATGCTTCAAGCTATATTGTTAAAAAAGATAAATAAAGGGGTATATTTAAAAATAATTTATGGTATAATGTAATGCGACTAGAGAGTGTAAATAAATTTCCTACACATTAGATACGGGAACCTGATCTAAATAATGGTGTTGAAAGCCTATCTTTGAATAGGAATCCTAAAATTATTTAAAGGTGCCCACCTGTACGTAACAGGGATAATCTAAAAGCTCTCTAGTTTTTTATTTAAAAGGAGAAATCAAAATGGCAGCAATAGATCAAAAACTTATAGATAGAATAAATGTTTTAGCTAAAAAGAAAAAAGAAGGTACAATTACTCCTGAAGAATTAAAAGAACAGGATAAATTGAGAAAAGAATATATTAAGCTTTTTAGAGAAGGATTTAAATCTCAATTAAAAGCAATTAAAGTTGTAGATGAAAAAGGAAATGATATAACACCGCTTAAATTAAAACAAGAAAAATTAAAAAATTAAGGAATTCTAGTAGAAGATATTTAATTTTTATAGAAAATGTGTATAATATGTCTTGACTTATTTAAAAATAGGAGAAAATGTAAATGGATATTTCAAATTTATCAATCGCAACAATTAGAAGTTTAGGAATCGATACAATCAATAAAGCAAATTCTGGACATCCAGGAATGGTTCTTGGATCAGCACCTGCTTTATATACATTGTTTAATAAAGAACTAAACATTTATAACAAAGAGGCTGAATGGATTAATAGAGATCGTTTCGTTTTAGCAAGTGGACATGCTTCTGCACTTTTATATAGCATGTTACATTTGACAGGGTTTGATGTTACAATCGATGATCTAAAGAATTTTAGACAATTGAATTCTCGTACACCTGGGCATCCAGAAATTGAAATGACACATGGTGTTGATGCTTCAAGTGGACCATTAGGACAAGGTATTCCAATGGCAGCTGGAATGGCAATGGCTGAAAAATTTTTAGCAAGTCAATATAACAAAGAAAACTTTGATATTATTGATCATTATACATATGTTTTATGTGGTGATGGCGATATGCAAGAAGGAGTTACTTATGAAGCAGCATCTCTTGCAGGTCATTTATCATTAGGTAAATTAATTGTTTTATATGATGCAAATAAGGTTACTTTGGATGGACCTTTATCAATGTCATTTAGTGAAAATGTAAAAAAACGTTATGAAGCTTGTAATTGGCAAGTTTTAGAAGTTAAAGATGGAAATGACATTAATGAAATTCATAAAGCTATTAAAAAAGGTAAAAAAGAACAATTCAAGCCAACT
Source organism: Faecalibacillus sp. MSK20_93 (assembly GCF_020589945.1). NCBI lineage: Bacteria > Bacillati > Bacillota > Erysipelotrichia > Erysipelotrichales > Coprobacillaceae > Faecalibacillus > Faecalibacillus sp. MSK20_93. The sequence goes on from NZ_JAJDKA010000037.1 coordinate 7,613, forward strand.
TTAATTATTGTAAATACAGTTATTGGATTTGGTTCAGCAAATCAAGGAACAAATAAAGTTCATGGTGCACCATTAGGTAAAGAAGATGGTAAAAACGCTAAATTATCTTATGGTTTTGATCATGATGAATTCTATGTACCTGAAGAAGTATATGAAGATTTTAAAAAGAAAACAATTAAAAGAGGAAAATCTAAATTTAATAAATGGAATAAATTATTCAATGAGTATAAAGAACAATATCCAACAGAAGCAAAACAATTAGAAGATGCTATTGCTGGTAAATATTCTTTAAACATTGATGAACTTTTAAAGAATTATCCTGTAGGACATAATGACGCTACAAGAAATACTTCATTAGAAGTTATTCAAGAAGTTGCTAAACAAAATCCAACTTTCTTATCGGGAACTGCTGACTTAGCTAGTTCAACAAAAACAAAAATTAAAGATGAAGATGACTTTAGTGTTGAAAATTATAATGGACGTAATTTAGTATTTGGAATTCGTGAGTTTGCAATGGTTGCTATTATGAATGGTATGACATTGCATAAAGGTGTAAAAGTTTCAGCTGGTGGTTTCTTAGTATTCTCTGATTATTTCAAAGCAGCAGTAAGAATGGCTTGTTTAATGAAATTACCAATTATTTTACCATTATCTCATGATTCTATTGCAGTTGGTGAAGATGGGCCAACTCATCAACCAATTGAACAGTTTGCTATGTTAAGATCAATTCCAAATATGCATGTTATTCGTCCAGGAGATGCCGTAGAAATGGCAGCAGCATGGAAATTAGCGATTGAATCAACTGAAAATCCTACAGCACTTATTCTTACAAGACAAAATGTAGAAACAATGGAAAATAGTTCTGTTGAAGGTGTAAGCAAGGGTGCTTATGTTATTGGTAAAGAAGAAAATCATTTAGATGCTATCATTATTGCATCTGGATCAGAAGTTAATTTAGCTATGAAAGCTAAAAAAGTACTTCTTGAAAAAGGTATTGATGTACGTGTTGTATCTATGCCATGTCAAGAATTCTTTGATCAACAAGATGAACAATACAAAGAAGCTGTTTTACCAAATGCAATGCGTAAACGTTTATCAGTAGAAATGGCTAGTTCATTTGGATGGCATAAATATGTTGGTTTAGATGGTATAACAATGTCTATTAATGAATTTGGTAAAAGTGCTCCAGCACAAGATGTTATCCAATCTTATGGATTTACTGTTGATGGAGTTGTAGAAAATATTGAAAAATTATTAAAATAAAGGGAGTACTCCCTTTTTTTTACATTCTTCCCTTGATTGTTATGATACCTTAGTAATAGGTGATTGAGATGAAATATGTTATATATGAATACGAAGAAGGTATAAAACAATTATTTGAAAAGTATCCAAATTTAAAACAATATTTTGATAATCTTACATTAGATAATGATTTTATGAATAAATTTATAAATTGCGTCTATAACAGTGTTGATTATATGAATGAACTTATTTATAAAGAATTGCACAATAGAAAAGAATATCATCGAGTTGGGAAAATGCATATATTTGAAAATGAACTTACACATGAAATAAGTCGTTTATATGTTGAAAATTATAAAATTATTATTGAATCGAAAGATAAAACAAACATATTCTTTGATATTCTCTATCATAATTTAAAAAGTTATGTTATAATAGATGAGAATTTGTAAGGGAGGTATTATCAATGTTATATGCAATTCTTGGATTAATCGTTGGATTAATTGCTGGGTTCTTTGCGTCTCGTTATTTCTTTAAAAAACAATTACAAAAAAATCCACCTATCAATGAAAAAATGATTCGTGCTATGTATATGGAAATGGGAAGAAAACCAAGTGAGGCTCAAATTAAAAGAATCATGGCTTCAGTTAAATCACAATATAAATAAGGGGATACCCTTATTTTTGTTTATATGAAAATATATATTACTAGACATTCCTTAACTGCATGGAACGAAGAAAAAAGACTACAAGGATGGAAAGACTCACCGCTTACTAAGCAAGGGAAAGAAGATGCTTTAAAATTAGGTGAATATATGAAAACAATACATATTGATCAAGTATATTCTTCGCCTTTATTAAGAGCAAAATCTACAGCTAGACTTATTTTTAAAAATGAAAATATTATTGAAGATAGTCGTTTAAAGGAAATGAACTTCGGTGATTATGAAGGAGAATATATTCAAGATTTAAAAAAGAAACATGATTATTTTTGTTTGTGGCATCAACCGCAATTGTCATTTTCTTTGCCAAATGGAGAAACATATGAAGAAGTTGTTTTTCGTTTGAATGATTTTATTTTAGAAAAATATAACGAAGATCCTCAACAAACAATTTTTATAACAATTCATGGTATGTTATTTACAATATTACATGGAATTTTTTTAGATTTACCTGTTGAACGATTAAATGAAGTTAATCAAGAAATTGTAAGAGGATGTTCGCTTTCGTTGTTTGAATTTGATGGAAAAAAACATAAAATAGATTTTATTGGGAAAGATTGTTTTTTAACACCTTTAAAAGAAAAAATTAGTTATAAATAAAAAAGATTAGTTTAACGATCATAAACTAATCTTTTTTACATCCATTGAATTTTTGATTCAGTATGATTTTTAATACGTTTGATATTATCTTTATGTCTATAAACTAATAAGATAACAGCTACAAGCATGCATAATTTTGCTGTTATGGACACCGCTAGAAACGGTGTAATACATAAAACAATCAAAGCAGTAGAAATTGAAGATAAAGATACATATTTTGAAATTTTTAAAACAAGTAAAAATACAACAATAGCAACAACTGCATATAATGGTTCAATACATAAAAAATAACCTAGACTTGTTGAAACAGCTTTCCCTCCTCGAAATTCAGCAAAGATAGGATAACAATGTCCAAAAATACATGCTAATCCAGCGATATATTTAATATCAGGATTTAAATTGAATTTTAAAGATAAATAACTACTTAAATAAAATATAATAACTGCTTTAAGAGCATCTAGTACAATTACAGAAATACCTGCTTTTTTTCCTAAGACTCTGCCAGCATTTGTTCCTCCTAAATTGCCCGAGCCACTTTCTCTAACATCCGTATTATAAAATACTTTTCCAATAACAAGGGCAAAGGGGATAGAACCGTATAAATAACCTAATAGAATCAATAATATTTCATACATTTTTATCACCAAGCTAAATTATACAGTTATCCTATAAAAATGCAATTAAACTTTGAAAAAAAACAAGAGTATTGATATAATAGTTCAAGTATAACAAAAGGAGTGATTATATGGCAAAAAAGAATACATATGATGAGTCAAATATACAGATTCTAGAAGGATTAGAAGCAGTTAGAAAAAGACCTGGTATGTATATTGGATCTACAGATAGTAGAGGATTACATCATTTAGTTTGGGAAATTGTTGATAATGCAATAGATGAAGCTCTTTCTGGATATGGTAATTTAATAGAAGTCACTATTTGTAAAGATAATAGTATTATGGTACAAGATCATGGACGTGGAATGCCAACAGGCATGCATGCTTCAGGAAGACCAACAACAGAAGTTATTTTGACAATTCTTCATGCAGGGGGTAAATTCTCTGAAGATGGTGGTTATAAGACTTCGGGAGGACTTCATGGAGTAGGTGCTTCTGTTGTTAATGCACTTTCTCATTGGTTAGAAGTGACTGTTTGTAGAGATGGAAAGATTTTTAAGCAACGTTTTGAAGATGGCGGAGAAACAATAGGAAAATTAACAGTTATTGGAAAAACAAAAGAAACGGGAACATTGATTCATTTTTTACCAAATGATCAAATTTTTTCAACAATAGAATTTAATTATAAAACAATTAGTGAAAGACTAATGGAAAGTGCTTTTTTATTAAAAGGCATCAAAATTGTTTTAAAAGATGAAAGAACTGGAAAAATGGATGAATTCCATTTTGAAAATGGATTAGAAGCATTTATTGATTATTTAAATACTAATAAAGATGTACTTCATCCAACAATTTCTATTGAAGGTGAACAAAATGGGATGGAAGTAGATATTGCTTTACAATTTACTTCTGGATATCAAGAAACGACATTATCATTTGTTAACCTTGTAAGAACGGGTGATGGTGGAACACATGAAACAGGTTTTAAATCTGGACTTACAAAAACATTCAATGATTATGCGAGAAAATATGGTCTATTAAAAGAAAAAGATAAAAATTTAGAAGGAAATGATGTACGAGAAGGGCTTTCAGCGATTATTTCCATTAAAGTTCCTGAACATTATTTACAATTTGAAGGGCAAACAAAATCAAAATTAGGGACACCAGAAGCTAGAAATATTGTAGATAGTATCGTATATGAAAAATTATCTTATTTTTTAGAAGAAAATAAAGAAATTGCAGATAATCTTGTTAAAAAAATGATTAAAGCTGCTCAAGTAAGGGATGCAGCAAGAAAAGCAAGAGAAGCAGCAAGAAAAGGAAAAGGTGCAAGACAAGAAAGAATATTAAGTGGGAAATTAGCTCCTGCTCAAACTAAAAATAAAAAGAAAAATGAACTTTATTTAGTCGAAGGGGATTCTGCCGGAGGTAGTGCTAAACAAGGACGAGATAGAAAATATCAAGCAATTTTACCTTTAAGAGGAAAAGTTTTAAATAGTGAAAAAGTATCCTTACAAGATATTTTGAAAAATGAAGAACTTGCGACATTAATCAATACTATTGGTGCTGGATTTGGTGCAGATTTTAAAGTTGAAGATAGTCATTATGATAAAGTTATTATTATGACTGATGCAGATACGGATGGGGCTCATATCCAAATATTATTATTAACTTTCTTCTATCGCTATATGAAAGATTTGATTACAGCAGGGAAAGTTTATATTGCTCTTCCACCTCTTTATAAAGTATCTAAAAAAAGTGGAAAAAAAGAAGAGGTTATTTATTGTTGGGAAGATTATGAACTTGAAGATGCTAAAAAGAAAATTGGCAGAGGATACAATGTTCAACGTTATAAAGGTCTGGGGGAAATGAATGCTTCTCAATTATGGGAAACGACCATGGATCCCGAAACAAGAACCTTGATTCAAGTTTCAATTGATGATGCTGCTGTGGTTGAACGTAATGTGACTGTTTTAATGGGTGATAAAGTTGAGCCAAGACGTGAATGGATTGAACAAAATGTACAATTTACATTAGAAGATAATTATCAAATTTAGGAGGTTTTTATGTCTGATAAAAAAATTGTAATGAATTTAGAAGCAATCATGGGTGATCGCTTTGGAAAATATTCAAAATATATTATTCAAGAACGTGCACTTCCTGATGTACGTGATGGATTAAAACCTGTTCAACGTAGAATTCTTTATTCAATGAATAAAGAAGGAAATACGGCTAATAAACCTTATCGTAAGTCGGCAAAAACGGTAGGGAATGTTATTGGTAATTATCATCCTCATGGTGATACGTCAGTTTATGATGCAATGGTTCGTCTTTCGCAAGAATGGAAAATCAGAGCACCATTAATTGATATGCAAGGAAATAATGGATCAATTGATAATGATCCTGCTGCAGCTATGCGTTATACAGAGGCTAGACTTTCACCAATTGCAAGTGAATTATTAAGAGATTTAGATAAAGATACTGTATTAATGTCTTTAAACTTTGATGATACAGAGTATGAACCAACGGTTTTACCAGCTGCATATCCTAATCTTTTAGTCAATGGATCTACTGGAATATCAGCTGGATATGCAACAGATATTCCACCACATAATTTACAAGAAGTTATTGATGCAACAATTCATCGAATTAAATATCCTCATTGTCATTTAGATAAATTAATGGAATTTATCAAAGGGCCTGATTTTCCTACAGGCGCTATTGTTGAAGGATTAGATGGTATTAAAAAGGCCTTTGAAAAAGGAAAAGGAAAAGTTATTGTTCGAGCAAAAACTGAAATTATTGAAGAAAAAAACATGAATCAAATTGTGGTTACTGAAATTCCTTATGAAGTCAATAAAGCTGAATTAGTAAGAAAAATTGATGAGATTCGTTTTAATAAGAATATTGACGGTATTTTAGAAGTAAGAGATGAATCAGACAGAGAAGGTTTGAGAATTGTTATTGATTTGAAAAAGACTGTAAATGTTCAAAATACTCTCAATTATTTTTATAAAAATACCGATTTACAAAAAAACTATAACTATAATATGGTAGCCATTAAGGATAAAAGACCGGTTTTAATGGGAATTGAAGAAATTCTAGATGGTTATATTGATCACCAAATTGATGTTGTAACACGAGCAAGTTTATATGATTTAAATAAAGCAAATGAACGTTTGCATATTGTTGATGGGTTAATTAAAGCAATTTCTATTTTAGATGATGTTGTTAAAACAATTCGTGCGTCAAAAGATAAAAGCGATGCAAAAAACAATTTAATAAAACAATATGCATTTTCTGAAAAGCAAGCAGAAGCAATTGTGATGCTACAACTTTATCGATTGACTAATACTGATATTGTTTCTTTACAAGAAGAAAAAGCAGAACTTGAAAAACGTGTTCAAAGATTGAATGAAATATTAGAAAGTGATGATGTTTTACGACAAGTCATCATTAAACGTCTTAAAGAAATCAAACAAAAATATTCTATGCCTCGTTTAACACAAATTAAAGAAGAAGTTAGTGAAATTAAAATTGATGAAAAAGCTATGATTATTTCTGAAGATATCTATGTATCTGTTACTAGAGATGGTTATATTAAACGTATTTCACAAAGATCAATGAAAGCAAGTACGAATATTCCATTTGGTAAAAAAGAAGATGATATTCTTATTTCTTTACATCATGCAAATACTTTAAATCATGTATTATTATTTACTAATAAAGGAAATTATTTATTTGTACCAGTTCATAAAATAGAAGAATTTAAATGGAAAGATTTAGGTAAACATGTAAGTTATCTTGTAAAAGTAGGTGCAGATGAAAAAATTATTTCTTCAATTCTTGTTCAAGATTTTAATTTACCTCTTTATGTTTTAATGGCAACAAAAAATGGTCAAATCAAAAGGACGCTTTTAAAAGATTTTGAAGTTTCTAGATATTCAAAAGCAATCACATGCATGAAAGTAAAAGAACAAGATACTATGATTTGTGCTTTACTTACTGATAACCAACAAGGAATATTTATTGTTTCTAAAGCTGGCTATGGTGGATTATATAGTGAACAAGAAGTATCGATTGTTGGTTTAAAAGCTGCAGGTATAAAAGCTCTTAATTTAAAAAATGATTCAATAGCAGCGGTTGATGTGTTTGATCCTTTAGAAAATTATTCAGTATTGATTCTTAGTGAAGACGGTCAAATGAAACGTTTAAAATTGAATGATATACCAGCATGTAAACGTACAACTAAAGGAACAACATTGTATAAAAATTTAAAAACGAAAACAATTTATGTAAAGAATGCATTTGTACTTTCATCTAAAGAAAGTGCTTCTGTCTATACTTCAAAATCTAAAGAGTATACATTTAAGCCAACAGATTTCAATAACGCTTCATTAGAATCAAGATTTTCATCGTTTATTAAGTTAGAAAAAGACGAAACTATTTTATGGAGTCAAATAAATCGAGTAATCACAACAAATGATTACGATGTAAAACAAGAAAATCAAAATTTACAAAGTGGTGTTATTGAATTAAAAGAAAGTAAAGAAAAAACTTTATTAGATGATTTTGATATTCAAGAAGTTCCTATTAAAAAAGAAACATCTAATTCAAAAAAGAAAAATACAATTAAATATGAAAAGATTACGTTAGAAGATATTTTAAATGATGATGAATTTTAAAAGAAGGATGATTGATTATCCTTCTTTTTCTTGTAAATAACATTTTAATAATTTAATTAATGCTCTTTTTTCTATTCGAGAAATATAAGAACGTGAAATGTGATACTCTTTAGCAATTTCTTTTTGGGTCATTTTTTTAGATGAATTTAGACCATAGCGTTTTATTAAAATATCTTTTTCTTTTGAAGTTAATACATCAAAACATTGAATAAGCTTTTGAAGATTATCAGCATCATATATTTGATCTAAAATAGGTTTTTCCTTATTATCAATTAAATCTTCTAAAACAACTTCACTGCCATCTTTATCAACTCCAATTACTTCATTTAAAGAAACTTCTTGATTTATTTTTTTTGCTGATCTTAAATGCATTAGAATTTCATTTTCTATACATTTTGAAGCATAAGTTGCTAATTTGGTTTTTTTATCAATACTGTAACTATCGATGGCTTTAATAAGTCCAATAGTGCCAATTGAAATGAGATCTTCTTGCAAATCTCTATTGTTATTATATTTTTTGGCAATATGGGCAACAAGCCTAAGATTCTTTTCAATAAGTAGATCTCTGGCGGCTTTATCGCCATTACATTTTTTTTGTAAGTAAAATTGTTCTTCTTTGAAAGTGAGTGGTAAATCAAAAGTTTTAGACTTGATATAAGATATAAAGTAAGCATTATTCAATAATGAAAGTAATAAAGAAAATATGTTGATCACCTCATTATAATTAATGCTATTTTTGACAAAAAATGATAAATAAAATTAATATTTCTTTTGCTTAACATTTCTTTAAAAATCAAGTATAATAGAGTACAATTGTTATGTGATAAAGAGAGGTAATTTATGGAAGAGTTAAGATGTTACGGCTGTGGAGCTATTATTCAAAGTGAAGATGAAAAAAAGATTGGTTTTGTTCCTAAAAATGCACTAGATCGAAGTCAAGTATTATGTAAAAGATGTTTTCGTTTAAAAAACTATCATCAATTACAAGCAACAAATTTATCAGATGATGATTTTCTTGAAATTTTGAATAAAATTGGAGAAAAGGATTGTTTAGTTGTTTATCTTGTTGATTTATTTGATTTCAATGGAAGTTTAATTCAAGGATTGGTTCGTCATATTAATTATAATGATGTCATTGTTGTTGGTAATAAGAGGGATATTTTACCTCGTTCAATCAAAGATACGAAAATTATTCATTGGTTGAGAAGGCAACTTAAATTAGAGGGAATTAAACCGTTAGATGTGTTACTTACAAGTGGAAAAAAGAATTATCATTTAGATGAATTAATGCAAATGATTGATCAATATAGAAAAGGTAGAGATGTTTATGTTGTAGGAGTTACTAATGTTGGTAAATCATCTTTAATCAATTCTTTATTGAAAGCCTATAGTGATGTTCAAGATAATTTAATTACAACTAGTGAGTTTCCTGGTACAACATTGGATCTTATTGAAATTCCATTAGATGAAAATTCGTCCATTTATGATAGTCCAGGTATTGTCAATAGACATCAAATAGCACATCTTATTGATGAAAATACATTAAAAGATATTTTACCACAAAGTGAATTACGACCTGTTAATTATCAGTTGAATTGTAAACAAACTTTATATTTTGGTGGATTAGCACGTTTAGATTTTTTAAATGGTTCAAAAACATCAATGACATGTTATTTTCATAGAAGATTGCAAATTCACCGTACAAAATTAGAAAATGCGGATGCTCTTTATAATCGACATAAAACATTAAAACCTGAAGTTGAAGAATTAAAAGATATTCAATCATTTAAAACATATCAATTTAGATTACCTGAAAATAAAGTCGATGTTGTTATTTCAGGATTAGGATTTGTGACAATTCATTGTCCAAATGCATTAATAGAAGTGAAAGCTCCCGAACAAGTTGGAGTCTTTATAAGAGAAGCGTTAATTTAAAGGAGGATATATTATGTTAACTGGAAAACAAAAAAGATTTTTAAGACATGAAGCGCATCATTTAAACGCTATTTTTCAAATTGGAAAAGATGGTTTACATGAAAATCAAATTATTGGAATTGATGAAGCTTTAGAATCAAGAGAACTTATTAAAGTAAAAATTTTAGAAAGTTGTCAACAAGATAAAAATGAAATCGCACAAGAATTATCTTTAAAAACTGATGCTGAAGTTGTTCAAATATTAGGGCGTACAATCATTTTATACCGTGAAAGCGAAAAGGAAATTTATCGTTTACCATGAAAATAGGAATTTTTGGAGGCTCTTTTGATCCTATTCATTTAGGTCATACAAGAATCATTAATGAAGCAATTATATCTCTTCAACTTGATAAGATGTTAATTGTACCTACCAAACACAATCCTTGGAAAGAAGACAGTGTTGCAAATAATCAACAACGTATAGAAATGATTCAAATTGCTCTTAAAGATAATTCAAAATGTGAAGTTTGTACATTAGAAATTGATCGACAAGATAATGAAAAAAATTATACGATAGATACAATTAAAGAATTAAAAAAAATATATAAAAATGATCAGCTCTATTTTATGATGGGAATGGATCAGGCAAGCCAATTTGATAAATGGAAATCTGCTAAAGAAATTAGTGAACTTGTTCAATTAGTAGCTTTTAATCGAAAAGGATATCAAAAAAATGATGTTTTAAATGATTATCATTTTGAATTTATTCAAGCTGATTCAACGGCTGAATCAAGCACTCAATTTAAAGCGGGAAATAAAGAAATCGTTGATCGAAATGTTTATACATATGCATTTCAAAATGGCTTATATTTAGAAAATTTTGTTTCAGGATATATGAGCGAAAAAAGATTTAAGCATACATGTTCTGTTGCAAAACTTGCTAGAGAATTTGCTGTTGCAAATGGAATTGATGGTAAAAAAGCATATATTGCAGGAATGTTGCATGATATTGCCAAAGAAATGGATAAAAAACAAGAAGATGATTTGATGGAAAAATATTTTAGTAAATATGTTGATAAACCAAGAGCAATTTATCATCAATGGTTATCAACATATTTAGCACAAAAAGATTTTATGATTGAAGATGCTGAAATATTACAAGCAATTCGTCATCACACAACAGCTTCAACAAACATGTCCTTGTTAGATATGTGCGTATATTGTGCAGATAAACTTGACCCTTTAAGAGGATATGATTCTTCAAAACAAATTGCATTATGTAAGGAAGATATCATAGAAGGTTTTAAAGGAGAACTAAAGAATTTTTATAAATTTTCGAAGAAGAAAAATAGACCTATTGATGAATGTTTTTTTGATGTTTATCAAGTATATTGTAAAGGAGATTTAAATGGATAAATTAAAAACAATTGTAAAAGTATTAGATGAAAAATTAGCAGAGGATATTGTTGTTATTGATATGTCAATTGACAGTCCTATTTGTGATTATTTTGTAATTGCAAGTGCAAGTAACGAAAGATTACTTCTTGCATTAAAAGATCATATTGAAGATGCTTGTGATAAAGAAAGATACTATGTAAAAAATATTGAAGGTAGAAAAAATTGTAAATGGATTTTAATGGATTACGGTGATATTGTTGTTCATTTATTTGATCCAGAAGAAAGAAAAAATTATGGAATTGAAAAACTATGGTCTGATAAGCCATTTGTCCAAATAGAGGATATTTTATAATGTCGTACGAAGCATTTGCCTATTATTATGATAGTTTAATGGATCAAAATTTTTATAATGATTATATTCAATTTATTAATGAGCATGTAAAAGATTATCAAACTGTATTAGAGCTTGGATGTGGTACAGGAGAAATTGCAATACGTTTGGCTCATTTAGGAAAACAAGTTTGTGCTACAGATATTTCAAAAGATATGTTAGAGGTTGCTAAATACAAATGTATTGATTTTAAAGTGGATGTGATGTTATCACGTATTGATATGTGTGATTTTGCAGTTGATAGTCAATTAGATCTTATTCTTTGTTTATGTGATTCTTTAAATTATGTTATTGATTTAAAAAATGTAAAACAAGTATTTGAAAATACGTATAATGCTTTAAAAAAAGGTGGATCATTTATTTTTGATATTGATTCTATGTATAAAATGGAAACAATTTTAAAAGATTATGATGAAGAAAATGATGAAGATGATTTTTATTTTCATTGGCATGTTGATCGTATCAGTAAAGGATATGTAAAACATAGTGTAGAAATTATTGATAAAGTAGAAAATGATCGAGTTTATGAAGAACATTATCAAAAAACGTATGATGTTGAAACCTATATTGAATTATTAGAAAAAATTGGTTTTAAAAACATTAAGTTATATAGTGATTTTTCTAAATATGATACTGAATGTGAAAGAGTTATATTTGTATGTCAAAAGGGGTGATTTTATGATAGGTATTATTGGAGCAATGGAAGAAGAAGTAAAGGCTTTGTTAGATAAAACAGAAGATATTCATGAAAATAAAATTTTAGATTGTGTTTTTTACGAAGGAAAAATAGATAATAAACAAGTCGTTATCTTACAAGGTGGAATAGGAAAAGTAAATTCTGCTATTTGTGTAACATTATTACTTACAAATTATGACATTGACTATGTTATTAATATTGGTTCTGCTGGTGGTTTAAAGGATTATCAAAATGTTGGTGATGTTGTAATTTCTAGTCATGTAGCATATCATGATGTTGATTTAACAGCTTTTGGGCGTCCTATGGGTGAATTACCAGAACTTCCTGTATTCATTCCTGCAGATGAAAATTTGGTTAATAAAGCAAAAGATATTCTTCATAAAATGAATATTCATGAAAATGTTGGATTAATTGTTTCTGGAGATCAATTTATTGCTCAAGAAGGACAAGTTTCTAAAATAAAAAAAGATTTTCCAAATGCATTATGTTCAGAAATGGAAGCTTCTGCAATAGGACATACTTGTTATAAATTTGGAGTTCCTTTTATTATAACAAGATCTTTATCGGATGTTTATGGTCATGGTGAATCTTCTATGCAATTTGATGAATATTTAAAAATTGCTAGTGAAAATTCGGCTAAATTATGTGTTGAATTAGTAAAAGCCTAAGGAGGTTTTTTATGAAAAAAAGAGAAGATATAGAATTATTAGCTCCTGCAGGGAGTTTTGAAGCATTAGTCGCTGCTGTTCAAAATGGCGCTAATGCTATTTATTTAGGTGGCCAAAAATTTGGGGCACGAGCGTTTGCTCATAATTTTGATTATGCTGCATTAAAAGAGGCTGTAGATTATTGTCATTTAAGAAATGTTAAATTATATGTTACTGTAAATACTCTTTATAATAATGCAGAAATCGATGAAATTTTTGATTATTTAAAATATCTTTACCATATTGGTGTAGATGCTCTTATTATTCAAGATATGGGGCTTTTTTCTCTTATTAAAAATCATTTTCCTGATATAGAGATACATATGTCAACACAAGCAAGTGTTAGAAATATTGAAGGAGTCAAATATTTTGCTAAACAAAATATAGATCGTGTTGTACTTGCAAGAGAAATGAACATTCGTGAAATTGAAGAAATATGTCATAATTGTTCAATTGATATTGAAGTGTTTGTTCATGGTGCATTATGCATGTCATATTCTGGTCAATGTTTAATGTCATCAATGATTGCTAAAAGAAGTGGAAATAAAGGCGAATGTGGTCAACCGTGTAGATTGCCGTATTCTTTATTAGAAGATAATAAAATAATCAAAAAACAAAAATACTTATTATCACCAATGGATCTATGTACAATTGAAAAAGTACCTAAACTTATTGATGCGGGTATTAAATCATTTAAAATAGAAGGACGTATGAAAAGACCTGAATATGTTGGTGAAGTCGTAAAAGCATATCGTCAAGCTATAGATTATTATTTTGATCAAAAAAATTACACGCCTGATATTTTACAGATGAAAAAAGTATTTAATAGGGGATTTACACAGGGATTTCTATTTCAAGATTATCTTAATCTAGCACAAGATATACCTGGAAACCAAGGCATCAAAATTGGTAAAATGATTAATTATTCTAAAAAAAGAAAAATGCTGGATATTAAGTTATCAGATACCCTTTATCAAAATGATCGTATTTATTTTCCTAAAAATGATTTTACACGTACAATTACTAAATTATATAAAAATAATCGATTAGTTAATACTGCATATCAAGGTGATCTTGTTTCTATTGAAATGGATAAGTTATTGGATTTTCAAGATATTTATAAGGTTGTTGATGCAAAAATTGTTGAAGAAAATAGTAAATATATAAAAAATGAACATATTAAATTACCAATTCAAATGAAAGTTTTTGGGTTAATTGGTTTACCATTACAATTAACAGTGATTTATAAAAATAAAAAAATTAGTGTTAAAAGCGATCAATACATTGAAAAAGCACAAAACGTACCTTTAACAAATGAAAGAATAAAAGAACAATTATCTAAATTAGGAAATACAATTTTTTATTTAGAAAAATGTTCAATACGTTTTCCAAATGATGGAATTATTTCCATTAAAGAATTAAATAATTTAAGAAGAGTGGCTATTGATAAACTTGAAAAAGAAATGTTAGATATGTCTTTTAGAAAGATGAATGATTTAGAACAATTTAATTGCCTTTCTAAAAAAAGAGAAGATCATAAGAAAATAGCAATTCAAGTATCTGATATTTCTCAACTTGAACAGCTTGATTTGTATGGTGTTGAGCAAGTATTTGTACCTTTTTACCAATATCAAGTGCAATGCGATAAATATATACCTTATGTGCCATTTTTATATGATGAACAAGATTTTATTGAATTTTTAAATAGTGTTTATTATCAAAAGTGTCAATCAATTCAAGTGAATGATTTTGGTGCATTGAATCTTGTTAATGATAAAAATATAGTCTTAGGATATCATATGAATATTACAAATAATAAAGCAATTCAAGAATTCAATTTACCATTTGTTGTTTCTTATGAAGCATCGAAAAATGATATACAATCTTTTAAAACAAATCAGGACATTTATTTTACAGCTTACTCACAAATTATTAATATGAATTTAAAACATTGTATTATTTCAAATCATTATTTTTCTAGAAAACAAAAAGGCTGTCATTTGTGCAAACAACATCAATATTGTTTAAAAGATAGAAAAGAAATGAATTTTAAAATAGTAACAGATCAATACTGTAATAATTATGTTTTACATACACATCGTTTTTACTTTGATAAAATCAATGATCTAAATGTGGATTATATTTTATTGAATTTTTTAGATGAAACATCTCAAGAAATTCAAACAATTGTTAATGATTATCTTAATATTACAAAACATTTATTATCTAAAAATAAGAATAATTATGATATTTTTCAAGGATATTTTACAAAATAAAAATAATTTTTATTAAATGTTTTTTTTAAAAATAATAATTAAAAAAAATATAATTGAATGTCTTTAATGAAAATGCTAAAATTTTTATATGGGAGGATTATTGTATGGCGATTGATACTGAATTAGCAAAAAGATTACGTTCATATCGTAATTTTAAACATTTAACACAAAAAGATGTTGCTGCGCATTTAAATGTTCCTCATTCTGCAATTTCCGATATAGAAAATGGTAAAAGAGACATTACTGTTAGCGAGTTAAAAGTGTTTTCAAATTTATATGGTAGAAGTGTAGAAGAAATTATGAGCGGGAAAAAATATGACTATTATAATATTGCCAATATCGCTCGTTTACTTACTGAACTTCCTGATGATGATTTAAAAGAAATCATGTTTATTATTGAATATAAAAGAAAAAGAAATGAAGAACGTCATTTGAAATAATATTATTTTTGACAAGCAAAACGTTTAAATTCATTCAAAATATCTTGATCTTTATCAATTAAAGATTGGGGTATTTTTTTTTGTGTTCTTGAGTCAAAAAAATCAACATGAAGTTTATCATCAACAGATACAATAGCATAACTTCCACATTGAGATTGCCCTCTATTAAACATAATACTACCAGGATTAATAAATATTTTATTCTTATATATTTCATAATGTGGGACATGTGTATGTCCATGAAAACAAATATGAATATCCGCTTTATTCATGTACTCAACTAAATAATCATATCCTGCATAAACATTAAATTTATGGCCATGTGTAATTAATATATTGCCTAATGCTGTTGGTAATGTTGCAGTTAAAGGGAAAAAACCTTGATCATGATTTCCATCTACAATAGCAGCAAATTCTTTTATAAATGGAGAATTTTTATCAAAACAACTATCTCCACAATGTATTTTTAGATCGCATTTTACATTTTCTAAAACTTTTTTTAATTCATCATCATAGCCATGGCTATCGCTTACCAAAAGTATCTTCATAAAAAACCTCCATTATATCAATATAAATTATTATAGTCTAATTTTAATAAAAAATCTATTTCAAATCTATTTTCTGAAATAGAAAAAAAAGAGCGGAAAGGGTTTACATTTAAAGGGATAATTGATAAAATATATACAGGTTATAAATGAGAAGGAGTGTTAAAAATGAAACAAATTTTATTAGTTTGTTCAGCTGGTATGTCTACTAGTTTATTAGTAACTAAAATGGAAGGTGCTGCTAAAGATGCTGGATATGATGCAAAAATTTTCGCATTACCATTTTCTGATGCACCAAGAGTTTTAGAAGACGTTGATGTTATCTTACTTGGCCCACAAGTTAGATTCCAAAAATCTGCTATTGAAAAATTAGCTGCTGGACGTAAAAAAGGACCAATTCCTGTTGAAGTAATTGATATGAGAGATTATGGAACAATGAATGGTAAAGCTGTTTTTGAAATGGCTAAAAAATTAATTGGTGATTAATCACATAAAATAGTAAAAATTGGGGTTAACCCTTTAAAAAATTAGTTAAGGAAGGTATTTATTATTATGAAAAAAATTATGTTAGTTTGTGCTGCTGGTATGTCTACTAGTTTATTAGTAACTAAAATGGAAAAAGCTGCTGCAGCAATGGGTGATGAAGTTGAAATCTTCGCTTTACCAATTTCTGAAGGAGAAAAACGTGTTGGTGATGTAGATTGTATTTTACTTGGCCCACAAGTTAGATTCCAAAAAAATACTATTGAAAAAGCTATGGAAGCTGCTGGTGTAAGCAAACCATGTGACGTAATCGATATGAAAGATTATGGAATGATGAATGGTGAAGCTGTTTATAAAAAAGCTAAAGCTATGATGGGTGAATAATTCACTAGAGACGACTGTTAAACAGTCGTTTTTTATTTTAGTCTTTTTTAATTTTTTTTCATATGCTATAATATTCCAAAAGTATAAGGAGGATAATTATGGAAAAGGGTATTATTACTGTTGTTGGGAAAGATCAAGTTGGAATTATTGCTAAAGTTTGTACATATTTAGCTGATAACAAACTTAATATTTTAGATATTTCTCAAACTATTATTCAAGGATATTTCAATATGATGATGATTATTGAATTACAAAATGCAACAAAAGATTTTGGTGCTATTTGTGATGAACTTAATGAATTAGGAAATGAAATAGGTGTTAATATCAAGTTACAACATGAAAATATTTTTAATAAAATGCATCGAATTTAAAGGAGATTAGAATGATTAATTTATTTGAAGTTGCAGAAACAAATAAAATGATTGAACAAGAAAATTTAGATGTACGTACAATTACTATAGGGATCAGTTTATTAGATTGTATGGATCATGATATTGATGTTTTATGCAAAAATATATATAACAAAATAACAACTGTAGCAAAAGATTTAGTTAAAACGGGTGAAGAAATTGAAAAGAAATATGGTATTCCAATTGTTAATAAACGTATTTCTGTTACACCTATTGGTTTTGTAGGTTCTAATGCATGTAAATCAACAAAGGATTTTGTTAAAATTGCTAAGACTTTAGATCGATGTGCTGCCGAACTTAAAGTTAATTTTATTGGGGGATATAGCGCTATTGTTTCTAAAGGAATGACACCTGCTGAAAGACTTTTAATTGAATCTATTCCAGAAGCAATGAAAGTAACAAGCAATGTTTGTAGTTCAGTAAATGTTGGTTCTACTAAAACTGGAATTAATATGGATGCTGTTAAATTAATGGGTGAAATTATTAAAGAAACTGCTGATTTAACAAAAGAAAATGACTCAATTGGATGTGCTAAACTTGTTGTTTTATGTAATGCACCTGATGATAACCCATTTATGGCTGGAGCATTTCATGGTGTAAGTGAAGCTGATTGTATTATTAATGTTGGTGTAAGTGGTCCAGGAGTTGTGAAAAACGCAATAGAAAAATGTAAAGGTGAAGATTTTGGTAAATTATGCGAAACAATCAAAAAAACTGCTTTTAAAATTACTCGTGTGGGTCAACTTGTTGCTCAAGAAGCTTCAAAAATGTTAAATATCCCATTTGGAATTATTGACTTATCTCTTGCACCTACACCAGCTGTTGGTGATAGTATTGCAGATTGCTTAGAAGGTATGGGATTAAAGAGTGTAGGAGCACCTGGAACTACTGCAGCATTAGCAATACTTAATGATCAAGTAAAAAAAGGAGGCGTAATGGCATCATCTTATGTTGGGGGATTAAGTGGTGCATTTATTCCTGTAAGTGAAGATCAAGGAATGATTAATGCTGTAGAAAATGGAGCATTAACACTTGAAAAATTAGAAGCAATGACATGTGTATGTAGTGTTGGATTAGATATGATTGCTATTCCTGGTAAAACATCATCAGCTACTATTTCTGGTATTATTGCTGATGAAATGGCTATTGGTATGATCAATCAAAAAACAACAGCTGTAAGAATCATTCCAGTAACTGGAAAAGATGTAGGTGAAACGGTTGAATTTGGAGGATTATTAGGTTATGCTCCTATTATGCCTGTTAATGAATTTGATTGTTCAGAATTTATAAATCGTGGTGGAAGAATACCAGCCCCAATTCATAGTTTTAAAAATTAGAGGAAACTCTAATTTTTTAATATATAAAAAATATTGACGATAATAAATTTGCATTATACAATATTTACGTCACGGGGGTATTATATGGATTATATGGATAGAGAATTACACGAAGAATGTGGTGTTTTTGGGATAATTGGTCATCAAGATGCATCACAAATATGTTATTATGGATTACATAGCTTACAACATAGAGGTCAAGAAGCTGCTGGTATCTGTTGTGAAAACAATGGTAAAATGATTTTTCATAAAGGCGAAGGACTTGTTACAGAAGTATTTAACCAAGATAAATTAAAAGAGTTACAAGGTAATTCAGCTATTGGACATGTTAGATATTCTACTGCTGGTGGAGGTGGAATTGCTAATGTTCAACCATTTGTATTTAGAACTATGCAAGGATCTATGAGTATATGTCACAATGGAAACTTAGTTAATGCAAATATTCTAAAACAAGAATTAGAAGAACAAGGAAGCATTTTCTCTTCAACTTCTGATACTGAAGTATTAGGGCATCTTATTAAAAGACAAAGTGGACATATGATTGATAGAATATGTACTTCTTTAGATAAATTAGATGGTGCATTTGCATTTTTAATCATGGTTGATAATAGAATTTATGCTGCAAGGGACAAATATGGCTTACGACCTTTATCAATTGGAATTTTACCAAATGGTGCTTATGTGTTTGCATCAGAAACATGCGCATTAGATGTCGTTGGAGCAAAATTTGTAAGAGATGTTGAACCAGGTGAAATTGTTAGGGTAAAAGATGGAAAATTATTAAGTAAGATTTATACAAAAGATCCATTACAAGATAAAATATGTGCTATGGAGTATATTTATTTTTCAAGACCTGATAGTAATTTAGATGGTATAAACGTTCATACAACAAGAAAATTAGCTGGTAAGCAATTATATTATGAAAATCCTATCGATGCAGATGTTGTTATTGGTGTTCCAGATTCATCGATTTCAGCAGCAATTGGATATTCAGAAGCATCAGGAATTCCTTATGAAATGGGATTGGTAAAAAATAAATATGTGGGTAGAACATTTATACAACCAACTCAAGAAATGAGAGAACAAGGTGTACGAATGAAGCTGTCTGCAGTATCGGCAATTGTCAGTGGAAAAAAAGTAGTTATGATTGATGATTCAATTGTACGAGGAACAACTTCGAAAAGAATCGTAAGACATTTAAAAGATGCTGGTGCAACAGAAGTACATGTTAGAATTGCTTCTCCAGCTATTAAATTTCCATGTTTTTATGGTGTAGATACATCTACAATAGAAGAATTAATTTCTAATAAAATGAATGTTGAAGAATTATGTAAATATATTGAAGCTGATAGCCTTGCGTTTATTAGTGAAGAAGGATTAAAAAAATCTATTCATTTTTCAAAAGAACATACATGTGGGTTATGTATGTCTTGCTTTAATGGAAATTATGTAACTAATCTATATGATTCATTTGATAAAGCAAATAAATTTGAAAAATAATTTATTTTGATATTATTCAACAATTATTGATCATATTTATTGAAATATTTCAATTTTTACTGTATTCTTTAGATGTTGGTAGTAGGATCATCTTAAAATTAGAGATATCCTAAAAGAGCGATATTTATTGGTAATTTAAAATAACGAGGGGGTTTCTCATATTTTAATTATCAAATGGGCGCTCTAAATAATCGAGTGCTTTAGCGAAATTCGCTCTAAATTATTAAGGGGGATATTGATGTGGAATCAGTATTCCCTCTAAAATATT